>JAPLIW010000739.1 GCA_026388915.1 Deltaproteobacteria bacterium | reverse complement strand
TTGGGTGAGCCGCTCCGCCTGGGGAGCCACGGCCGTCTCCGGGCCGTCCACTTCGATGAGCAGCAAGGCCTCCGCCTCCCGGGGCAGCCCCAGGTGGGTATAATCCTCAATGATGTTGATGAAGATCTTGTCCAGGATCTCCAGGGCCACGGGAAGGATCCCGATTTCGAAGACTTTGGAGACGGTCTTCCCCGCATCGCTCAAGTTCTTGTAAGCAGCCTGAAGGGTCCTCTTCGTTTCCGGCAGGGGGATCAGCTTCACGGTGATCTCGGTGATCAAACCCAGGGTCCCCTCCGAACCGCAGAACAATTGGGTCAAGTTGTAGCCGGTCACATTCTTGAGGGTCTTCCCCCCGGTGCGCATAACTTGACCAGAGGCGAGGACCACCTCCAGTCCGAGGAGATAGTCTTTAGTGACGCCGTATTTGACCGCCCTCGGCCCTCCCGCATTCTCGGCCACGTTCCCACCCATGGTCGTGACCGCCATGGACCCGGGGTCCGGCGGGTAATACAAACCTTTTCTGGCAAGCTCCTTCTGAAAATCCATGTTGATTACCCCGGGCTGAACAGCCGCGCTCCGGTTTTCCTTGTCGATGTTGAGGATCCGGTTCATCTTGGTAAAACTCAGGGTGATCCCTCCCCGGGTGGGCACCGACCCTCCCGTGAGGTTGGTTCCCGCGCCCCGCGGCGTCACCGGAATCCTTTCCCGGGAGGCCACCTTCATGATCCTGGATACCTCTTCGGTGCTGACCGGCAAGAGCACCACTTCGGGCATCCCTTTTACCATGAAGGCGTCGTAAGAGTACATGAGAAGGTCTTCCTGGTTGTCGAAATACCTTCCCTCACCCACCATAGCCTTGAGCTCGTCTTTGACTGCCTGGCTTAACATGGTTACTGATCCCCCTCTCTCCTCCGGGTCACGAATCTCCCCCATCCGGGTCCTCCAGTGACCTTTCCTCCCTCCATGACCACCTTTCCCCGGACCATGGTCATAACTACATCACCGGTTACTTCTCGGCCATGGTAGGGTGTCCAGCCGCACTTGGAAACGACTTGGGCATTATCGAACCTGACTTTTCTTTTAAGATCTACCAGAATGAGATCGGCATCGCAGCCTAACCGCAGCGTCCCCTTCTGTCCGGTCAGCCCGTAAATCATCGCCGGTCTTTCGCTCCGGAGATAAGCGACCTGCGGGAGCGTCAGGAGTCCCCGGGAAACCAAATCGAGCAAAATCAAGGTCGCCGTCTCCACCCCGGGAATCCCGAAGGGAGCCTGCCAGATGTCCTTCACTCCGGCTTCCTTGTCGGCATAGGGATAAGGACAGTGATCCGAGTTCACCATGTCGATCAGGCCCTGGGCCAGACACCATCGCATCTTTTCTACTTCTTCCCTTTTCCGCGGCGGCGGGGTGAACTTGGCAAACGGTCCTTTGGCCTTCAGGTCCTCCTCGGTAAGGTAAAGGTATTGGGCGCAGGTTTCCGTGTAAAGGGAAATCCCCCGGGCCCTGGCCGCAGCCTGTTCGAGAACGAGAGAAGGAAGACTGGTATGGGCCACAGCAACGCGGGCTCCCGTCTTTTCCGCGGCATAGATCAAATTTCGGACAGCCAGCTCCTCTGCTTCCGGTGATCGCCACTCGGAAACGCTCAAAGGGTCTTTTCGCCCCTGCTTCCGCAACTGTTCTTCCTTCTTCTTCAGGAGCGAATCGTCCTCGCAGTGGAAGAGGGCGATTCCGTCGAATCGGCGGATTTCGTCGAGGATCTCCATCAGGTTGCCGCTGAGCAGGGCGTCCGCTTCGTGCAGCGCACAGGTAAACCCTTTGAACCCCAGAGCCCCCGCTTCCCACATGCCCCGGAGGGCTTTCAAATTCGTGAGGCTCAGCCCCCCCAGGAGGCCGAAGTCCACCACTGCGCGGTTCTCCAAGTAGTTCCTCTTTTCGATCAGCTCGGCGGCCCCAAAAACCTGGGGGACGGTCCGGTGATGGTCGATCACCGTGGTGACGCCGCCCCTGGCGGCTGCCCGGGTCCCGGTGGTGAAATCCTCCCGGTCCGTATAGCCCGGGTCCATCATGTGGACATGTCCGTCGACGGCCCCGGGAAGGATGTAGAGGCCCTGGGCATCGATCACCTTTTGGGCCTGATTTTCCAGATCTCGGGTGACCCCCGCGACCTTTCCCTCATGGACGTAGAGGACCCCGGGGTAGATGCTTCTTGAGTCGACTAAAAGTCCGTTGATGATGGCCAGATCTGCTTTCATCTGACTACCTCCCGAATGGCTTCTTCCGGTATCGCACCCCCGCATTTCTCCCAGTGAGATTCGAAAGAAGTCCTCCCCCTAGGAGTATCCGCTTCTCTCGGCCAGCCGACCTGTGCTTTTCGCCAGGGCAGTCATCCGGCTGGCCGGGATGGGATTTTTCGCTGCGGTTGTTTTTTCTGACCGTTTCACTTGAGCATTTCCTCTTCGAAGGGAAAGAGAGTGAAGAGTTCGTGTCCTTTGTCGGTAATCACCAAATCGCATTCCAGTCGGACCGTTTGCTCCAGCAGCGGATGTCCGGCAAAGGTCTCCACCGCAAAGTACATGTTGGGCTTGATCTCCGCCGGGTACTTCAGGGAATAGGCCCGGGAAATCCACATCCCCTCATAGAGGGTCAGGCCGATGGAATGGGCAAATTGCTGGAGCGTCACCGTCCCGTATTTGTCGTCATCATAGACCGGCAACTTTTCGGCCACGTCCCGGCTGGTGTTGCCGGGCTTCATCTGCTCGATGGCCGCCATGAGGGAATTGTAGCACTCCTTGTAAAGGTCCTTCTCCTTGGGGGTAGGCTTGGATTCCACCTTGAAACAGCGCACGTAGTCCACGAAATACCCGGACGGCCCGACGGTGTTGTTGTCGATGATCACCAGGTCTCCCTGGCGGATGATCTTGTCCGTCGGCCAGCGCCGGTAGGGGCTGGTGTTGCCGCCGGAGGCGACGATGATCTCGTAGACGATTTCGCATCCCTTGGCATACATGTACTCGATCATCTTCCCGGAGAGTTCCCTTTCGGTGATCCCCGGCTTCGCCCATTCATACCGGGCTTTGTACATGCAGGCATCGGCGATGGCCGCGGACTGTTTCAGAAGCTCGATTTCATCCGGAGTCTTGACCACCCGGGCCGCGGACATGGCCGGCCAGGCGTTGACCACGTTGATCTTCTTCTTCTGAAAGGCGGCCAGGGAGGCCATGTCCAGGGAGTCGATCCCGATCTTCTCCTTTTCCACCTTGTGTTCCCGGAGAACTTCGACCACGCTGTCCACCATCCGGTCCACCATGTATTCAACGGCCCCCTCCGACCATTTCCAGGTAATAGCCGGACGGATCCTTCCCTCCATCCACGGCAGGTCGATCTTGGCGCACTCCAGGTCGGAGCCGGCCGTCTCGAACAGAATGGGCTCCGCGCCCCGGCAAAGGACGGCGTAACGGATGAAAATGTTGTACTTCCAGTTTCCCTGGAAAGAGCTGGTCAGATAACGTACGTTCGCCCCGTCGTAAACCACCAGGGCTCCCAGGTCGTGAAGCTCCATCTGTTTCTTGGCCCGGGCCAGCCGTTCCTTGCGCAGCCGGTCAAAATTGACCCGGTCCTGCCAATCGGCGCCGGTGAGGGAAAATACCCTCCGGGGGTCATACTCATGGGGCCGACCGATAAATGATAGATCCCTTGCCATAATCCTTTCCTCCTTTTTTGGTAATTAAGACTCTGAAACCGTCTTCTTTTCTCCCGCCGGGGAGGATGACGTCTCAGCCTTTTCCTCTCTCGAGTGCGGCCACCAAGGCCTTTTCTTCATCCAGCATATGTTGCTTCATGGCTTCCACTGCTTTTCGCGGATCCTTTGCTTGCAAGGCAAGAAAAATCTTTTTATGAGCGGAGAGGGCTTTTTTGGGGGACCAGGGAATGCCGTAGATTTTGCTCTGGCTTTTTCGGATGAGGTTGGCCAGCATGTCCCATATCAGAATCAGGATTTCATTCTGGGCCATTTCGGCGATCAGGCGATGGAACCGGATCCCCGCGGAGACGAAGGCATCCTGATTCTCGATGTTCTTTTGCATCTGCCCGATGCACCACCAGAGACTCTTTAAGAATGACTCGTTGACCTGTCTGGCCGCCAGGTCCACCATCCCCGTCTCCAGGATTCTACGCGCCCTCCAGAGCTTGACAAAGCTGTCCCGCTCCAAGGGAAGCCTCGAACGGATGGAAAGATTCAGAGATTCGATGTAGGGGAGGAAATCCACTTGTTTCACGTAGATCCCGTCCCCCACTTTGATTTCGATGAGGCCCATCACGTCCAGAATGCGGAGGGCCTCCCTCAGGGAGTGCCTGCTGATATGAAAATGCTCGGCCAGGGTCCGTTCGGAGGGCAACCGGTCTCCCGGCTTATACTCATTTCCCAGGATCAACGTTTGAATCTGTTCCACCGCGTTTTCATAGAGCCGAACCCTTCGAATGGGTTTCAAAAACATCCCGTTCCCGGTCCCGGGGTCTTTTCGGGGAGAAGAGGATCCGAGGGATGGAGAACGATGAGCGTTGGGCTGACTCAAATCGTCACCTGGGCTTTCTTCGGCGGGTTAAAGGATCAACAGGAAGAAGCGTTTAGGGGGGCCTTCTCCCTAATGATTGAATGATCCAATGGTTGGACCAATTTGCGCCCATTCATAGTATGCCCAAAAAACTTTGTCAATAGAAAAAAGCATCTTGCCCCCTTTCACTTTTGAGATGCCTTTTCTTCGAAAAAGCAAGCTTGTGGCCCGGAAGCAAGGGCGTTGCGCGGGAAAAGCATCGGCCCAGTTATTCCGGATTGCGGATTTTTTGGTTTTCTTTTTCAATCCGCATTCCGCAATTTGGAGGCGGGCCTATCGGGCGCCACTGAATTCGGAATTCGGAATGTGGAATTCGGAATTCTTTTCTTCTTTCTTACCATTCCGCATTCTACATCCCGCATTTTGGTTGCCCGCCCGACCCAGAAAATGAACCGTGCCTTATGGTTTTTGCGCGCAACGCCCTTGCTTTCGGGCCGGGCAACGGCCGAAACTCAATAGGACTTACAATTACTTGCCGGAAAGTGAAGGTGGGCAAGAAAAAAGCATGCCGGGTTGCCGACCCGTCCCTCTTAATTAAGGGAAGCCATGAAAAAATTCAAAGCTGGATGGGAAAAGCCCCTCTTGTTGTCCAGGGGTCGGAAAAATTCGCGCTGCCAAAATCGGCGGGATATTTCCGGTCGCCAAAGAGTCCCCCTGACTTCCTCAAAGGAACGCCCGCACGCGAATAGGAACCCGGGTAATTACAAGAAGATTTCTTGTGGGCAAAACCCGAGTTCAATGCACGTCGGGCTACGAAGAAATCAGTGCCTCATTTTGGCAAGCGAATTTTTCCGACCCCTGGACATGGTTTCCGCCCCCAAATTTTCCCTCACCTAGATTTTTTTCACAGCTTCAGGGGGAGTGGGAGGATTTGGCGACTAGCTCCTCTTGCGGGGGGACTTCTTGGTTATGCCGGGCTTTTCGGCTAACTGTTGATAGATTTTCATGACCACCGTGGCATCCTCTCGATCCCAGCCGTTATAATGGGCTTTCAACAGAAGCTGCTGATACAAGGCTCCCACGGGCAACACGACACCCAATTTCCTCGCTGTTTCCAGAGAGAGGGCGAGATCCTTATTAGCCAGAACGACAGGACCTTTGGGTGAGAAATTGCCGCTGAGCATATCTTTTCCCCGGGCGATGAGCAGATCGCTCGCGGCGGCCCCCGAGGTGATCACCTCGAATAAGACGTCGGGGTTCAGGCCAGCTTTCAGGCCCAAGACCAACCCCTCAATGGCCGCGGCCTGGTTGAGGTAAA
>JAPLIW010000671.1 GCA_026388915.1 Deltaproteobacteria bacterium | reverse complement strand
GGACCGGGAACAGACCATCGATGTGAGCCGGTCCAAGTCCAAGAGCCGCAATTCCCCCTTCCAGGGATGGAAATTGAAAGGATTCGCGGTGCTGACCATGGTGGGGGGAAGGATCGTCCACCGGGCTTCTGGAGGTTGAGGTTAAGGTTGAGGCTAAGGTTAAGGTTGAGGTCGAGGTAAGGTTGAGATTGAAAGCAAGGTTAAGGTCGAGGTCAAGGTTAAGGCTGAGGTTGAAATTTAGGGTTTCCTTAGCCTTGACCTTAACCTTAGCCTTTTTAATGGAGGAGGAAAGAAAGCGTTGGAAAAGTTTCCCATGACCAAAGAGGGGTTCGCCAAACTCCAGGAAGAACTGGATCGGTTGAGACGGGTGGAGCGGCCCCAGGCCCTTCAGGCCATGAATGAAGCGGCGGCCCACGGAGACATCAGCGACAACGCCGATTACCGGGTGGCCAAAGAGCGGCGGGACTACGTGGAAAGCCGGATCAAAGAGCTGGACGACAGGATGGCGAGAGCCCAGGTAATCGACACCCGGGACCTGGCCACGGACAAGGTGGTCTTCGGATGCACCGTCCTCCTGGGGGAGACGGAGGCGGACCGCCAGGTCAAGTACAGGATCGTCGGGGCCCATGAGGCGGACATCCGCGCGGGCCGGATCTCGATCCATTCCCCGGTGGCCAAAGCGCTCATCGGCCACCGTCTGGGAGATGTCATCCAGGTGTCCGTTCCTTCGGGAACGAAGGAATACGAAATTCTGGAAATCAGCAGCGAATGAGAGAGAGTGGTGAGCGATGGCGAAGATCCTTGTGGCCGATGACGAATTGAGCATGCGCCAGTTCCTCGAGATCCTCCTGAAGAAGGAGGGGCATGAAGTCCTCTGTGCCGGGGACGGCCAGGAGGCCCTCTCCCGGTTTCAGGGCGACCCCGTCGATCTGGTCATCACCGACATCAAGATGCCCCGGATGGACGGCCTGGACCTGCTGCGGAAGGTGAAGGAACTGCGTCCGAACCTGCCGGTGATCATGGTCACCGCCTACGCGTCCCCGGAAGACGCCATCTCGGCCATGAAGTCCGGGGCCTATGACTACCTGACCAAACCCTTCAAGCTGGAAGAGATCAAGTCGGTCATCCGCAACGCCCTGGAACAGACCCCGGGACAGGCGCCCCAGGCCCCGGTGGGGATTTTCTGCAGCATCGTGGGCCACAGCTCCAAGATGGTGCAGATCTACAACCTGATCCGGCAGGTGGGACCGACCAAGACCAACGTGCTCATCTCCGGGGAGAGCGGCACGGGAAAAGAGCTGGCCGCCCGCGCCATCCACCAGCACAGCCCCCGGGGGGGCAAACCCTTCGTGACCATCAACTGCAGCGCCATTCCCGAGAACCTCATGGAGAGCGAGCTTTTCGGCCACGTGAAAGGGGCCTTCACGGGAGCGGTGGCCAACAAGAAAGGCCTCTTCGAAATCGCCCACGAGGGGACCGTCTTCCTGGACGAGATCGGAGACCTCTCCCCGCTCATCCAGGTGAAACTCCTGCGGGTGATCCAGGAACGGGAGTTCATGCGGGTGGGCGAAACCCAGACGGTCAGCGTGGACGTGCGCATCATCTCGGCCACCAACAAGAACCTGGAGCAGGAGGTCATTGCCAGCAAATTCCGGGAAGACCTCTTCTACCGCCTCAACGTGGTGCATCTTCACCTGCCCCCCCTGAGGGAGAGACGGGAGGATATCCCCCTCCTGGCCCAGTTTTTCCTGGAGAAGTACTCCAAGGAGCTGGGGAAAAACGTCCGCTCCATCTCCTCCTACGCCCTGGACACCCTGATGACCTACAATTTTCCGGGCAACGTGCGGGAGCTGGAGAACATCATCGAACGGAGCGTGGCCCTGGAGGGTTCCAACATCATCCTGCCGGAAAGTCTGGTCCTCTCCGAGCACAAAAGGGAGGGAATTTCCAAGGGGCTGCCTTCCATGCAGCTTACCCCCGCCGGCCTGGACCTGGAAAGAGAGATCGATCAGCTGGAAAAGGAGATCATCCAGCAGGCCCTGCAGCTGAGTAACGGAGTGATCAAGAAAGCCGCGGAGCTCCTGCGCCTGAGTTTCCGGTCCATGCGCTGGAAGATCCAGAAACACGGCCTGAAGGAATTCGTCCAGGAAATGAAAGAATAAAAAATTCGGAATGCGGAATTCGGAATGCGGAATAAAACGACTAAAAAAAAAGAAAAAGGGGCCGATAAGATTTAAAGACCCCTTTTGCCCCCTTGGGGGAAAACCCTCAGGTCGGTTTCAGATTTCGAACTTCGGGTTTCGGATTTATGGTCCATGACGGAGAATCGGTGAAAGGCCCCAAGGCCGGAGAGGAATCGCGGGACAGCCTCTTTTCCCGGATCCAATGGCTCATGTTCTTCCGGGCCGTGGTGGTCACCCTCCTCCTCGGGGCCACGGTCATCGTTCATCTCCGGGACATCTCCTTCTTCCGGTATGTCTCTCCCGTTTATTTTTACGTCCTCATCGGGTTCACCTATGCCCTGACCCTGGTCTACGCTCTTCTCCTCCGGCGGATTCAAAACCTGAAACTCTTTGCCTATGCCCAGATTCTGGGCGATGTCTTTTTCATCACCCTCCTGATTTACCTCACCGGCGGGATCTCCTCCATCTTCTCCTGGGTCTATCTCCTGGCCATCTTCAGCGCCGGCACGATTCTCTACCGACGGGGCGGCCTGCTGGTGGCCTCGGCCAGCAGCATCCTCTACGGATCCCTGCTGGACCTGGAATATTACCAGCTCCTCCTGCCCATCGGGGGACGCCAATTCTCTTCCCTCGAACCCCAGGGCATCTATGTTCTGTACCTGATTTCGGTCAACATGGTGGCCTTCTACCTGGTGGCCATCCTCAGCTCCTACCTGGCGGAGCAGGTCCGCCGCAAAGAGGAAGAGCTGAAGAGGCGGATCATCGATTACCGCCAGCTGGAGCGCCTCTACAAGCACATCGTCCAGAACGTGGTGAGCGGGCTGGCCACGGTGGATGAAGGAGGACGGATCACCTCCTTCAACCGCATGGCCGAGGAGATCACCGGGCGCAAATTCGAGGAGGTCTACCAGGAAGAGATCGACTCGCTCTTCCCCGGCCTCTCCGCCTGGATCCGGTCGGTGGGGGAAGACCCGGGAGAAGGATGGAATCGGCTTCGCCTTTCCCGCTGGGAGACCCGGTTCCCGCGAAAGGACGGGACCTCCCTGATCCTGGGCTTTTCCATCTCGCCATTGAAGGATTCCAGCGACCGGGAGATGGGCAACATCCTCATCTTCCAGGACCTGACCCGCCTGCGGGAGATGGAGGAGCATCTGAAGCGGGCGGACCGCCTGGCGGCCGTGGGGAAGATGGCCGCGGGCATCGCCCACGAGATCCGCAATCCCCTGGCCTCGATCAGCGGCTCCATCGAGATCCTTAAGGACGACCCCGGAAGCTCCCCCCAGAACCAGCAGCTCATGGGGATCGTCCTGCGGGAAGTGAACCAGCTCAACACCCTGATCGCCGATTTCCTGCTCTTCGCCCGGCCCATCTCTCCGGGAAAGGAGAAGATCCATCTGAACCGTCTCATCGAAGAGATCCTCCAGATGTTCACCCACGGCCCGGACTTCAACCGGCGAATCCGCCTGGAGACTCAATTCCAGGACGACCTGCACATCCAGGGGGACCCCCGTCAGATCCGCCAGGTTTTCTGGAACCTATTGATCAACGCCGCCCAGGCCATGCCCGAGGGGGGAACGCTCCGGGTTGAGCTGCGCAAGAACTCCTTTCCTCCCGCGATCTCCGGCGGCCGGGTCCATGGGGAGATCTCGGTGATCGATTCCGGAACGGGGATCGGGGAGGAAGAACTGGAGAAGATCTTCGACCCCTTCTTCACTACGAAGGAAAGAGGAACGGGCCTGGGCCTTTCCATCGTGCACAGCATTGTGGAGGGCTACGGAGGAAAAGTCACGGTCCAGAGCCGGAAGGGGAAGGGATCAGTTTTTTCTGTTTACTTGCCTCTGGCAGAAGCCTCTGGTAATCAATCCCAAAGTCTGGAGCGAACCCCCCGTCCAATCCCCGCGGGC
>JAPLIW010000207.1 GCA_026388915.1 Deltaproteobacteria bacterium | reverse complement strand
TACCGCTTTGGATACTTCTGGGCAGGCGTCCTCGAGAGAAATGGAAGAATTATTGCCTTTTGTCGATATAAATCTCTTTGACATAAAGCATTTAGATTCAGAGAAACATAAAAAATCAACGGGTTTCGGCAATGAGCTCATCCTGGAAAATGTAGAAAAAGTTTCAAAAATGGTGACGAGTGGGCTGCGCATTCCGCTCATCGCCGGCTTTAATGATTCAGCGGATCATATACGAAGAGTTGCCATTTTAGGGAAAAGACTCAAAACGCAAAAGATCTCTTTCCTCCCTTACCATGAGGGAGGAAAATCCAAAAGCGAACAATTAGGACGGCCGTACCCGCTGCCGGATGCAAAAGCGCCCAGCGAAGGGCAGATAAGTAAATTAAGAGGAATTATTGAGGAAGAAGGGTTAAGAGTATCCATTGGCAGTTAAACTCTGCGGTTTCCTTTTTTTATACACAACAACCTAAATATTTCAGCATTACTCCTTGAAACTGAAGTGAAGCCCTCCCTCAAGACTTAATCCGAAAGCGCTTCATCTCCTTTCCTGGAGTCACTCGCGGAATTTATTTACTCTTGCCCCTTCTCGAAATGCTTGCCAAGAACGGGGCCGAAATTTCGGCTCAATCCCCTTGTAGTTACCAAGAATTGCATTTTTCGTCAAAAATATCGGAATGAAAAGAATAGGCTGAAACCGAAAGGGAAATCCGGGACGTTCATGCAGAGCGCGCCTAGAGAAAAAGTCTTTAGCTTTGGATCTTGGGATAACGTTTGTTGAAGGGGCCCCAGGGAAATGGTAAGATAGGTTGAAAATGCCCAAGAAAGGAGAGGTTATGGTTAAGAGCATTTCGATCGAATACTGCAATGATTGAAACTACTACCCCGAAGCTGCCGGTCTGGCAGAGGCCATCAGGAAGAAATCTGGGGTGGAGGCGAAACTGATCAAATCCAGGGGCGGTGTTTTTGAAGTCTTGGCGGACGGAAAACTGATATTTTCAAAGAAAAAGGAAAACCGCTTCCCGGAGCATCAGGAGATACTGGGAAAATTGAAATAACCGAAACAGCGGAGAGAGTTCCGCCCGGGGGAAGGAAGAAATGAAGATCACCAGCGTGGAAAGCTTCATCGTGGATGCGGGGTGGCGACCCTGGGTTTTTGTCAAGGTTGAGACGGACGAGGGGATTGTCGGCTATGGGGAATGCAGTGTTTCCCGGGCCCCTTTTGCCGTGGGCGGCGCCATAGAGGACCTGAAGCCTTTGCTCCTGGGCACAGACCCGCGAGCTTACGAGATGAGGTTCTGGGAGATGTCGCGTCATGCGATTGCCGAGCCGCTGGGAATCCGCGCCAAGGCCATTGCCGGGATCGAACTGGCGCTCCTGGACATCAAGGCCAGGGCGCTGGGCATATCGGTGGTGGAGCTCTTCGGCGGGCCTACGCGGGACAAGGTGAGATTATACTGGTCTCACTGTGGCACAACGAGAGCGTTGTACCCTGAGATGGGTACCCCTCCCATAAGGACCCTGCGCGATATTTCGGATCTGGGGAAGGAAGTTGTCCGCCGGGGATATACCGCTCTCAAGACCAACATCGTCTTCCCGGGAGACCCTGCCCGGGTGCATTTCGACGGCTTTGGAGGCGGGCAGGGCCGGGCTGTTTCCACGGATCAAGTGGCGTCCAACAGTATGCTGAAGCATATTGAGACCCTGATCGGTACCTTCCGGGAGGCGGTGGGACCGGAGGTGGACATCTGCCTCGACCTGAACTTCAACTTCAAGCCCGAGAGCTGCATGCGAATCGCCAAGATCCTGGAGCCCTATAACCTGCTCTGGCTGGAAATCGACATGTACCATCCGGAAGCCCTCCGGCAGATCAAGGACTCGACGAGCACGAAGATCTGCACCGGCGAGAACCAGATCTACATGCAGGACTTTCTTCCCTATTTCCAGGCCCGATGCGCCGATGTTTTCATGGTGGATGTGGCCTGGATGGGCTTCAGCCAGGCGAAGAAAGTCGGCGACCTCGCCCAGATCTTTGAGTTCAACGTGGCACCCCATAACTATTACAGCCACCTCTCCACGTTCATCAGCGCGAGCCTCTGTGCCGTGCTGCCCAACGTCCGGATCCTGGAGATTGATGTAGACGACGTCCCGCTGAGAGAGGAGCTTGTTACCCGCCTTCCCGAAATCAAGGATGGCTACGTGAAGATCCCCACGGGGCCGGGCTGGGGAACCGAGCTTCGGGAAGATGTGGCCCGGAAAAATCCCTGGCACAAGCCGAAAGCCCGCTGGTAGGGGGTTAGTCATTCGATTCATCCTGGGGATCTTAATTTGCAGAAATCACTTCACTTTGAAGCAACGTGGAGGTTTCTGCAGGATCCAGAAAAGGAGACTTTCATGAAGGGAGTAGTATTTCTCGGCGAGCGGAAGCTGGAAATCAGGGATTTCCCCGAACCCAACCCGGGTTTCTCGGAAGCGGTCATTGAAATGCGAGCATCCGGACTCTGCGGGAGCGACTTTCGGGCTTTCCGCGCGCCCCGGAGCGAGGGCGGAGACCCGGCGCAACTCAGGGCTGTGGGACATGAACCCTGTGGCCGGGTAATCGAGGTGGGGTCAGGGGTACAAAACCTAAAGGTCGGCGACCGGGTGATCATCCATCATTATCTTGGCTGCGGCCGTTGCCGATGGTGCCGGGTCGGGTATTCCCAGATGTGCATCGATCCAGGGGCGAAAAAGCTCTACTACGGCAGAACGAATCACGGAGGTCATGCCGAGCGCATAGCCGTCCACGAGACCGCCTGCGTGCCGATGCCTGAAGGCCTCAGCTACGAGGAAGGGGCTGCCTGCGCTTGCGGAACGGGCACTGCCTACGATGCCTTGAAGAGGCTGGACCTCTCCGGTAGGGATACCATCGCCATTTATGGCCAGGGGCCAGTGGGCCTCAGCGCAACCCTTTTCGGCGTGGCAACGGGCGCTCGAGTCCTGGTGGTGGAACCGGTAGCGTATCGGCGGGAGCTGGCGAAGAGTTTGGGATGTGATGTGGCCATCGATCCCCGCGAAGGGGACCCGGTAGAGGCCATAAAGAGCTTGACCCACGGGGAGGGGGCGGACGCCACCCTCGACTGCACGGGGATCCCCCAACCCCGGATCAATACCGTAAAGAGCGCCAGGATCTATGGCCGGGCCTGCTTTGTCGGAGAGGGGGGTGAGACCTCTTTCGACGTGAGCCGGGACATCATGCACAAGCAGCTGACCCTACACGGTTCCTGGACGATGAGCACGATCGGCTTGGGAGAGGTGGCAAGATACGTGGCCGAACGCAAGCTCCCGTTAAAAAAACTGATCACCCATCGTTTCCGCCTGGAGCAAGCGGCCGAGGCTTACAAGATCTTTGAGTCAGGGGAAACGGGGAAAGTGGTGATTACCTGGGCCTGACTGAAAAACCTGCTTTCCTACACCTCGGAGAACCCAAGTTAGGCTCCATAAAGGCATCCGCAGCATCGATCGCGTGGGGCAAAAGACATATTCCTTGATGATTCAAAGCCAAGGGGGAAATTTTTTATCATCGCTGGCTGCGTTGTTAGTTCGTTCTTAAAAGGAGCTTACCTTACTCGGCAAGCAAGACCCTGGGGAGGATGGCATGGGCGGTTCAAAGGATGATGCGGATCAAGGATGGCTGGATGAGGTAGAGGAGCTTCGCCTTCGCGAGTCCCTGGCCTCCCAGATGGGGGGACCGGAGAACCTGGCGCGGCACCGCGCCGCCGGCCGGCTGAATGTGCGGGAGCGGATCGACCGGCTGCTGGATAAAGGAAGCTTCCACGAAACCGGCGCCATCACCGGGATTCCCACTCTTGAGGGAGACCGTCTGGTCAAGCTGTTTCCTTCGAACTTCATCATGGGGACGGGGAAAATCGATAACCGCAAAGTGGTGGTGGGATGCGACGACTTCACCATTCGCGGGGGGGCGGCGGACGCGGCCATCGGACGAAAGGCGCCCTATGCCGAACGGATGGCCCTGGACCTCCGCCTGCCCATGATCCGTCTGGTGGATGGAACCGGCGGGGGAGGAAGCGTGAAATACCTGGAGAAGATGGACCGCACCTACATTCCCGCCAATCCGGCCATGGAGATCATGGAACCGCTCCTCTCCACCGTGCCGGTCATGAGCGCGGCCCTGGGATCGGTGGCCGGGCTGGGCGCGGCCCGGGTCGTCTTTTCTCATTTCTCGGTCATGCCGCAAAAAACAGCCCAGCTCTTTGTCGCCGGGCCCCCGGTGGTGGAAGCGGCATTCGGGAAAAAGGTGGGGAAGGAAGAGCTGGGTGGCTCACAAATGCATACCCGCGGATTCGGCGCGGTGGACAACGAAGTGGCTTCGGAGGAAGAGGCCTTCGAACAGATCCGGCGCTTTCTCTCCTACATGCCGGATTCAGTCTACGATCTGCCCCCGGTAAAAGAGGCCACAGACCCGCCCGACCGCCGCGAGGAGGAGCTGGTCCGGGTCATCCCCAAAAACAAGCGTCTCCCTTACCCGGTGCGGCGCATCCTGGGAATGGTCCTCGACAAAGGATCCTTTTTCGAGATCGGCCCGAAGCATGGCCGTGCGGTGGTCACGGGCCTGGCCCGGCTGTCGGGGCGGCCCGTGGGGGTGATGGCCCACGACCCGAAATTTTACAGCGGGGCGGTTACCGCGCACGCGGCCGACAAGATGGTGCGCTTCATCGACCTGTGCGACACCTTCCACCTGCCGATGGTCTATTTTGTGGACAACCCAGGCTTCATGATCGGCGTGGATGCGGAAAAACAGGCCACCATCCGTTTTGGCGCCCGCTATATCTTTGCCGTGTACCAGGCCACGATCCCCTGGTGTTCCATAATCCTTAGACGGGTCTTCGGTGTGGCCGGGGCGGCCCACGGGAACCATTCGCGCCTGAATTTACGCTACGCCTGGCCTTCGGGTGATTGGGGATCCCTTCCTATTGAAGGGGGTGTTCAGGCGGCCTACCGGCGCCAGATTGAAGCGGCGGAGGACCCGCGGGCGCTCCGGGAGGAGATCGAAAAACGGTTATCCAAGGTAACCTCCCCCTTTCGCACGGCCGAGATTTTCGGGGTCGAAGAAATCATCGATCCGCGCGATACGAGGCCGCTGCTCTGCCAGTGGATCGAAACCGCCTACCGGCTGCTCCCCAGCGAGCTGGGGCTGAAAAAAAGGGGAATAAGGCCTTAAAAAAAAGGTGTAGGGTGCAGGGTGTAGGGTGCAGGGGCGGGGGGCAGGGTATAGGGTGTAGGGTGTAAGGGTAAATGCAAAGCAGGGGAATCCCCCCATGTCCCTCGAGGGAGATGGTCAGAGTGGGAGCAACCGGATGTTTACCGGGTCATTTAATCGAGTGGATTTCCTCCAGCACCGTGATCTCGGGCCTTCCGGCCATGACCGCGGCGCTCTTGGGCAGAAAGGCTTTGAAATGGGGCGAGGAAGAGTGGGCATCCAGGGCGGCCTTGTCCTTGTACCGCTCCATCACCACCAGGGTGTTGGGAATGGATTTTCCCTGGTTGATGGTGTAACTCAGGGTGCCCTCTTCCTTGGCCACCTGGACCATGAGCTCCTTGAAAATCGAAATGGCTTCCTCCATTTTTCCTTCTTTCACCGGTAACTTCGCGATAACCGCAATCATTTCCTTGCCTCCCTTTTCCTGTTGATCCCTCCACCCCATACTTCTCCCTTAAGGTCAGGGGGGAGGAGAGGGTGACACCCTGTTGAACCCAATACCATATGGCTCCTTCTTCGTCAAGGAAAACGAAGCGGGCAGGAACGGGGTTCCACCGCTCAGGGGGCGATTTCGGTCCTGTTGGTAAGAAGGATTGGTTCTGTCTTGGCCGGCTTATAAACCCACAACCCAGGTGGCAGGCCTGGTGAAAGGCTCATCCGTTTATCTGGTGTTTCTCAGACGGAGAAATTCCTGGGCCTTCTGTCTCAAGGCGGGGGCCACATCTTTGCCGCGGGATAATGATTTGAGGTCTCTATCCTGGAGGTGGGACAACATATTGATGGACAGAGAAAGAGGGGTTTTGGGATTGGTGACGAGGGCCAACTTCATGGGGTAGCTCTTTTTCCATTTCGGGTCTTTGGCGATGGCGGAGACCACATCTTCAGGGAGATCTTTTCGCTGGGCGTACGCCAGAATTTCTTTTTCATTGACTCTTTGATTCTTCAAGACCGCCAGGGAGATCATCCTTTTCGGGTCGTGGATGAGCAGGTTCCTTACTTCCCGGTTGGCAAAGATGGCCAGCCGAAACTTATCCGGAGTGCTCATCGCCAGGATTTTCTGGTACAGACTCCGGCGTGTTTCCTCGGCGCAATTTTCCTCCGAATCCTGGATCATCTCGGAAGAGAATTTCGCGGCATCTTCTGCCCGCACCTCGGTCCCGTTTACAAAAGTCTTTCCTCCTTCGTGAAGAGGCTCCCATCCATCCTCTTGAATCGTTTCGTCGGTCATCCGGGCTCCTGCGGTTCTTTTCCTTTTTCGAGATCTTTCAGGCAGGTGGTGGCATTTTCTATGGATCGGATATCCTGTCCAGATCTTCCTGCTTATGTCCAGATTATCGGAATTCAGAGAAAAAACTTAAGAATTCTTCCCCCCGGGTCGGACCCCTCCTTTATCCGCCCCCGAGGAGTTCAAAAACGTCCACTCTGTCGCCGTCCGCCAGGGGGATCTTTCCTTCGGCCACCCTCCCGTTGATCGCCACCAGTCCGACCTGGTTCCTCCTTTCGGCAAAAATCTTCTCCAGAAGTTTCTCCACGAGGGTTCCCTGGGGCACCCGGAGCGACACCGGATGGCCGAGCGGAAAATCGTCCCCAGATCCCGGGGGCAGGACAAAGGATCGAAGGCTGATCCCGATGGAGTCCTCTTTCCCCTCCACGGCTCCGGGAAAAAAATTCAGCGGCTTTCCAGGTACCGGTGAGCCCATTCGATTCCCAACTCCACCAGCCGTCCACGGGTGGGGACCCCCTCAGGGTCCCAACCGAGCATTTGAAAATAGAGGTCCTGGGCTTCCGTCAGTTTGAGGGGATCGACCACCACACCCACCAGGTTTCCCTTGGTCTGGGAGATGGCCATCCTCTTGGGCAAAGCATCATCCGCCCGGGTGAACCCCTCCCGCAGGTTGAAGATCTTGGCCAGGGTGATGCCGCGTTCCACGGTTTTCATGAGCCGCCAGTAGCTCATGGGCCAGCCGGTGATCGCCTCGGTGGCCTCCTGAAGCTGTTTTTTCTTGAAGGGCACGAATTGGCAAAAACCCAAATAGTTGGGCAGCTGACCCCAAAGGCCCACTTGGTAGAGAAGCCGGGCCTTCCGGGCGCTCAGTTCCGTGGTGGGGATGGATTCGTTGACATCAATGGTCCCCCAATCTTCGAACCCCGGCCCTTTTTCCAAAACGGGATCATGAATCCCCGTGCAGTGATCCGCCCCGACCGGGTGTACGCTGTAATGGAGTGCCAACCCCTGCTTGGAACGGGGGTCGTGCATGGGTATTTCCAGGCCCTTCACCTCCATGGCCAGATCGGCGGCGCCGCGGCCGATCTTCCGGGCGGCGAGGCGCGTGCCCTCGGCCAGCAGGTCGCCCAGGCCCTGGCGGCGGGTCATCCGCTCCAGCATCTGGAGCATGGCCCCGGCGTTGCCGAAACGGAGTTCGATCCCGTCCGTGTCCTTCCGGGTGAGGATCCCTTTTTCAAAGCACTCCATGGCAAAGGAAAGGGTGACCCCGGCGGAAATGGTATCAACCCCCTGACGGTTGCAGATCTCATGGGCTTTGCAGACGGCTCGGGCGTCATCGATTCCGCAGTTCGACCCGAAGGCGCCCAGGGTCTCGTATTCCGGGCCCCCGTAATACGGGTCCACCGGGCAGGCGGGGTCGTCGATCCGAACTTTCTTCTTGCACCGGACCATGCAGGCGTAACACCCCTCCATCCCGACCCCGTACTGCCCCAGGATGGTCTGGGGGGTGAGTTTTTTCACTT
>JAPLIW010000617.1 GCA_026388915.1 Deltaproteobacteria bacterium | reverse complement strand
AAACGGGAGCGGATGGGGGAAGAGGAGACCGACTGCCGTCCCCCCATGAGCATGGTGTGGGAATAGCGGCCTGCGTGATAGAGCTGGGCGGCGATCTTGGCTCCGTGGGCCTGAACCGCCCGGGCCAGCCCCGCAAGGCCGGGGATGAAGGTGTCGTCCTTGACACTGAGCATGTTGATCGCCCCGCTGGTCTCATCGATGGTGCAGCCCCCGATGATGATCAGGGCCGCCCCCCCCTTGGCCCGCTCCACGAAATAATCCACATGATGCGGAAGCACCATTCCTTCCCAGGAGGACAAATAATGCATGGCCGGCATGACGATCCGGTTCTTGAGTTCCATCCGGTTGATCTTGATGGGGGTGAAAAGGAGCTTTAGCACAGGGTTCTCCTTTAGGCACGGAATCAATAGTTCGGAGAAATTTAGTTCGGAGTTCGGAGAAAAAACTTCGAAGAATCTAATGAGGCTTTTACTCCGAACTCCCTTCGGGCACGCAGCCACATGCCCCTACAAATTCCAAAGTTGCTTGAGGCACTTAAGCGCACTTACTAATGAGGCCATTATTGTCTAGACATCATTGGTTGGAGGCCTATCCTATTAAAAACCTTGAACTGGACTCCGGCTTTCGCCGGAGTGACGAATATTAGAAAGGCACGGTTCCTGGTTGTCATTCCGGCGAAAGCCGGAATCCAGGATGATTAAAAGACGGAATTCCTGTCCAGATAATTATGGCCTTATTAGTAAGCGCACTTAAGGCACTTGAGGCACTGCGTTTATAACTTTAGGCATTTTAGGCATTTCGAATTTTAGGCATCCCGGAGGGCTTTCTTCCCCGCTTGGATAATTTTGGCCAGCTCCGCGGCCCGCTGGACGGCGCCCTTGGCGGTCAAAACCCCGAGCCCATCTTCCAGGGCCATATGCCGGATTCCCTTATTTACTTTTCCCTTTCCCTCCAGGCTGGTCAACACCATTCCACCGCGGCCCACGGGGATCATCCCGAAGAGCGCGAAGGTGTTGTTAAGGATACTGAGGGTCATTTCCAGCCCCCCGTGGCGGAGAAACCCTACCACCAAGCCGGCCCCCACTTTGTCGGTCAGTCCTCCCCGGTGGGCGTTCCCGTAGACGAAGACTCGCATCCGGTCGATCATGTTGGCCATGAGGCCGGACATCCGTCCGATGTGCACCGGGGTGGCCAGAATGATCGCCTCGGCCCTCAATAGGGCCGGGTATATTTCTTCCATACCGTCCACGAGGGAGCAGAATTTTTCGGGGCTCTGATTCTTTATGCACCCGTTGCAGTGCCGGCAGCCGGCGATGTCCAGCCCGGAGAGGTTGAGAACCCGGGTCTCGACTTCCGGGTCGGAAGCGACTGCGCGCAGGGCTTCCTTCAACAGAACTTCCGTGTTCCCCTCCTTCACCGGACTTCCCGCGATCCCCAGGATTCGAATCATAGGATACTCCCAGCTATCAGCGTTCAGCAATCAGCGGTCAGCATTCAGCCATCCGCGTTCAGCAAAAAAGATTTTTTCATCTGTGCTGAAAGCTGACTGCTGATAGCTTGTTTTCCTACCATAAAGCGGAAAAGTTATCAAGATTGGTTATCCATATAAAAGAGGTGAAAGGTGAGGGGTGAGGGGTAAGGGGGAAAAACATTGCCATTTTGTGGTTCTTATTTTTTATCTGTGTGAATCTGTGTTCATCTGTGTCCCAATACTGAAGCCGTTGAGTCGTGGTTTTTTGCCTTGTTCTAATCCGTATCTTCTGTGTTCATCTGCGTCCCATCAAAAGCCAAATGAAATTCTTGACTTCCCCGGGAGAAAAAAATATATTGGATGCGACTCCCTCTTTCCCTCCCGAGATTTCCCTGCGAGGTGATGAACGATGGCCCTGAACTTTGATCTGACCGAAGAGCAGAACCTGCTGCGTCAGGCCGTCCGGGACTTTGCCGAAAAAGAGATCGCTCCCGTCATTCAGGAACTGGATGAAAGAGAAGAGTTCTCCGTCGGGCTGACCCTGAAGATGGGGGACCTGGGCCTCCTGGGGTGCTTTGTTCCCGAAAAGTACGGCGGCTCCAACATGGGCTACATCTCCTACATCATCGCCGTGGAAGAACTGGCGCGGGTCGACGGATCGCAGGCCGCCACCATTGCCGCCGGGAATTCTCTGGGAATCGGGCCCATCTATTATTACGGCAGCGAAGAACAGAAGGAGGAATGGCTTCCCAGGCTCTGCGCCGGGAAAATGCTGGCCGCCTTCGGGCTCACCGAACCCGAGGCCGGGTCGGATGCGGGGGGCTCGAAAACCCGGGCCGAGCTCCGGGGGGATCATTGGGTCATCAACGGGTCCAAGATTTTTATCACCAATTCGGCCAATCCGCTGACCGGCGTAATCGTGGTCCAGGCCATCACCGGGCAGAAAGAGGATGGAAAGAGAGAGCTGAGCTGTCTGCTGGTCCCCCGGGATGCGCCCGGCTTCACCGCCCGGGAGATGAAGAAGAAGATGATGTGGCGTTCTTCCAACACGGGGGAACTCTTCTTCGACGACTGCGCCGTTCCCCGGGAGGACCTTCTGGGGAAAAGGGGAGACGGTTTCCACCAGATGCTGGCCATCCTGGACGGAGGGCGGCTCTCCATCGGCGCCATGGGGCTGGGGGGGGCGCAGGGCGCCTTTGAGATGGCCCTGCATTACGCCAATACCCGGGTACAGTTCGGGCGCCCCATCTCCTCCTTCCAGATCAATGCCTTTAAGCTCGCCGACATGGCCATGGAGGTTGAATTGGCCCGGAATCTCCTGTACAAAGCCTGCTGGCTGCGGGAGAATAACCGCCCCTTCGGCAAAGAAGCGGCCATGGCCAAGTTATACTGCTCCGAAGTCATGGGCCGGTGCGTGAACCATGCGGTCCAGCTTCACGGAGGGTATGGGCTCATGAAGGAATACAAGATTGAACGTTTTTACCGCGATCAGAAACTTCTGGAGATCGGAGAGGGCACCTCTGAGATTCAACGAATCGTCATCGCCCGGAACATCGGAGTGGCGGGAAGGGCGATTTAAAAAGTCAAAACTGGTTATCCGCAGATTACGCAGATTACGCAGAGATAGGAAGATTACGGATAAGAAAATCTCTCCAATGCCCAAAGCTCAAATAAGCTTTTCAGGGTGCTGCTGTTGGGCCTTAACCTTTTGGCCCTGAAATCTCTGCGCTCTCTTACTGCTGTGGTGTAGAATTTTAAAATTTTGTTACTAAGGAGTCCATTATAGTCTAAACATTAATTGGAAGACGTTGCCTTTTGAAAACCTCGAACTGGACTCCGGCTTTCGCCGGAGTGACGAACATTAGAAAGGCATGGTTCCTGGTTGTCATTCCGGCGAAAGCCGG
>JAPLIW010000396.1 GCA_026388915.1 Deltaproteobacteria bacterium | reverse complement strand
GTTGGCCCCATTGATGGTTAAGCACATCTATTTACTAATCAGGAATTTGCAGAATCGAGCGATGACCATTCTACTGGTGGAACAAAATGCCAAAGCGGCTTTGGGGATCGCAGATCGGGGATATGTGGGGCACGATGAATACGGACCCAAATATTTTTTCGTTCCTAAGTCATAAACGCCCGCTGCTAAGGAGCGCAATCAGGAGGAGACATTCATGAAGATTTCGAAGGTGGAGGCGATTCCTTTTAAGATCCCCTACAAGGTACCGCTCAAATGGGGTTTATCAGGGTATCTCGACGCAGCGGAACACGTCTTGGTGCGGGTTCAAACCGATTCGGGAGTCGTCGGGGTGGCCGAGGCCACTCCGCGGCCCTCCATCTACGGGGAGTCTCTCCCCTCCATTGTTCATGCCATCCGCACCTGGTTCGCCCCGATGATCACAGGCATGGACCCCACCCACACGGAAAAAATCTGGGCCAAATTCGACGGCATCCATTGGAATCCCACCGCCAAAGGAGCGATCGACCTGGCCTTGTATGATGCCGTTGCCAGGGCGAGGGGGATTCCCCTCTGGGAGATGTTGGGGGGAAACTCCGACCGTCTCCCCGTGGGATGGATGCTGGGGATGCGCTCCGTTCCCGAGATGGTTCAGGAAGCGCTGGAGAACCAGGCCCGGGGGTTCAAGGCCTTCAAAGTGAAGGTGGGGGTCGACCCCGAAAAGGACGTTCAAGTCATAAAAGCCCTCCGGGGGAATCTCGGTCCGGAGGTCCTTCTTTACGCGGACGCAAATATGGCTTACTCCATCTCCACTGCAATCCAGACCATTAAGCGGATGGAGGAATACGGCCTGGCTTTCGTGGAAGAACCCATCCCCGCCTGGAATTCGAACGGGCGGATAAAGGTCGCCCAAGCCATCTCCATTCCCATTATGGGCGATGAGAGCTGCTTCACCCCCCAGGATGTAGCCCGGGAGATCAGCCTCGGGGCCATCGGGCTGATCAGCATTAAAACCCCCAGGACCGGCTACACGCTTTCGATGAAGATCGTTCACCTGGCGGAAATGGCGGGAATTCCGTGCCTGATGGGCTCTCAGGCGGAGACCGGGGTGGGCACCCTGGCCAGCGCGCATTTCGGCGCCGCAAGGAGGAACGTGTCTTACCCGAGCGAGATTTCCTTCTTTTTGTCGGTCCAGGATGACCTGCTCGCCGAGCCCATTTTGCTGAAGGACGGGGTGATTGAGCTCCCCAGGCGGCCGGGTAACGGCGTCGTATTGGATGAGGAGAAGATCAAAAAATATAGAATGGATTAAAACCGGCCCACCCGTCGCGCTTGGGCCGGGTACCCCCGGCCCAAGCCATCCAATTCAAATGTCCCATGTCTTCCTTTCCGTTCAATAAAGGTCCCACCACTCGCCCCGATCCAGGAGCTTTTGGCTCGTCTCTTCAAGTACGATTTGACCGTTCTTCATGACATACACCCGGTTGCTGATTTTCAGGGTCTGCTTGATGTTCTGGTCCACCAGGAGGACCGCCATGCCCTGGTCCGCCATTCGCCGTATGATTCTTCCAATTTCCTGAATGATTAGCGGAGCTAAACCCAGCGAAGGTTCATCCACCATGACCAATTGAGGCTCGGCCATCATCGCCATGGCCATGGACAACATTCTCTGCTCCCCTCCGCTCATGGTTCCTGCTTTCTGGGACAGCCTCTTTTTAAGGATGGGGAATTGGTTATAGATCTCATCAATGTTTTTTCCGATCTTCTCTTTCTGCTGCACCTGGTGAGCGCCCAACATAATATTTTCCCAGACCGTGAGGTCCGGAAATGTAAACCGTTCCTGGGGAATAAAACGTATTCCGGCGGTCACATTTTCGACGGGATCTTGGCCAGTGATGCGCTTGTCCCGGAAACGGATTTCTCCCTGCTCCGACTTGATGACTCCCAGGATGGTTTTCAGAGTCGTGGTCTTTCCGGCGCCATTGTGTCCGATCAGGCTGACGACCTCAGATCGGTCGACAGACAGGGAGATGTCATGGATGACTCGTTTCCGATAATATCCTGCGGAAACAGCCTTCATTTCCATTAGCATATTTCAGGTCAACCTCCGAAATAAACGAGCGCCAGTTGCGGGTCGGCCATGAGTTCCTCCGGTTTGGCCTTCCGTATCACGTCTCCCTGGTTCTGGACACTACATCCATTCCCGAAGCCGGTTCATCAAAAAGCAAGATGGATCCCCCGGTGGCGATGAGGCGAGCGAGCGAAAGCTGCTTCTGTTCCGCAAAGGAAAGTTCCCCTGCCAGTTCATAGGCCTTTTCCGCCAAACCGACAAATTCGAGATAGGCCAGGGCCATGCGCGTATTTTTCCGTTCTTCCCGGCCCACCCGCCTCGGCCGAAAGAAAATGGCGAATAGACGTTCGCCGATTTGATCGGGAATCGCGGCCATGACGTTGTCGAGGACGGACATATTCCGAAAGATGCGCACATCCTGCCACGATCGGACCAGTCCCAATTGGACCAACTCATGGGGTTGGCAGTTGGTCACGTCCTTCCCGCGCAAATATACGGACCCCTCATCGGGAGAAATGAATCCGCTGACCAAATTGAACACCGTGGTTTTCCCGCAACCATTGGGGCCGATGAGAGTGGTGATCTTGCCCGGGCTCAGGGACATGGAAAACGAATTCACCGCCTGAATGCCCCCGAAGCTCTTCCGGATCCCTTTGACCTCGATAACCGGTTCGCCGATCCCGTGGGATTTCGCCGGATCTTCTTGCTTCAAAAGGGCAAGGATCTCTTCCTCGGGTAATTTCGGCAGGGGGGTACGCCGGACACGCAGGCGGCCAACGTGTTCGGGGATTAACCCTTGAGGGCGGAATAATATAAAAAAAATCAGCAGGCTGCCAAAGATGGCGTTGCGCAGCGGCGCGATGAGCGTGGCCGTGCCCGGGACGAAGCGGAGCATTTCCGGGATTCCCACCAAAAGCAGGCTCCCGACCACAGAACCGAACATATTGGTGGAACCTCCCAAAACGACCATGGCAATCATCAGAATGGAAGCATCCAAATTGAAGGAGACGGGATTGATATAAGCATTATAATGCGCTAGCATACTTCCGGCTCCCCCGGCGATCGCGCCGCCGACCATGAAAGTCAACACTTTGAAACGGAGGACGTTCTTTCCGATGGAACGGGTGGCAAGTTCATCTTCCCGAATGCAGCGCAACACTCGTCCAAACGGGGAATGGCTCACCTTCCAGCAGATCAGGAAGAAAAGCGCTGCCAAAGCGGCAATTAACAGAATGTAGGAAATCGGCTTTAGAAATTGAATCCCGAAGACGCTGGCCCGAGGGATGGCGGATAATCCCGTCTCGCCGTTGGTAATCCAAATCTCACTCACCATGAGTCCCCAGATCACCATTTGGAAAGCAGTGGTAAACAGGATCAGGTACTCGTCCTGGATGCGCAGCGAGGGGGTTGCCAAGAGGACACCGATGAACCCGGACAGCACGGCCGCGAGAATCATTCCCACCAGGAAATTGCACCCCAGGTGCATGGTGAGGATGGCGGACGCATAGCCCCCGATCCCGAAAAGGGCGGCATGGCACATGGTTGCCATTCCCCCGTAGCCGAGAATGAGATTGAGAGAGGAGGCCAGCATTGTAAAAATCAGGACCATGTTAATAATGTGGGCCAAATAATCCAACCGTCAAACTCCTTTCTTGCTCATCTCCTCACGCGACTTCTCGCCCCCAGGAGCCCTTCCGGCTTCATCAGCAGAAAGCCGAACATCAAGGCGAAGACCACGATGTATTTATAATGGGCCGGCAGAACCACCAAAGGGAGGTTTTCGACTAACCCCATGGCCAAACCTGCAAGAGCAATTCCCCAGTCTTTTCCAACACCCCCCAGGAAGGTGGCGATGAAAGCCATGAGGACATAATGCAAGCCCATGTGAGGCGTAGCGGCCGATTGGATGGTGACAAAAAAAGATCCGAGTCCCATCAGCACGGAGCCGATGGCAAAAGTTATCAGGAATGCTTTCTCTGTTCTGATCCCCACGCTCGTTGCCAGCTCTGGATTGCTTCTAACGGCTCGAATCTCTCTTCCGACCTTGGACCTGGACAGGTAGAGTTCGAGTACGAAAATGATCCCCCAGGCGACCAAAACCAGTAATAAATCAGCCATGGTGAAGAAAATTGTCCCATAGGAAAATGGAATATCCGAAATATCCGGGATTTGGAGGGTTCGCGGAGTGGGGGTGAAAAAAATTTGGATCAAGGATTCACCCAGAACCAGGGTGCCCATGGCGGACAGGAAAATCCCTAGCTGCCCGGAGCTTCTCCGCCGAACCGGCCGGTAAACCAGAAATTCGATGGCGCATCCGCACAATACCGCCACCAGCAGCCCCAAGCCGAACGAAACAAACAACGGCAAATGGAAAAATCCGTAAGAGAGGATCACCCCATAGGCCGCCAGAGTAAACGTAAGACCATGAGCAAAATGAAAGGTCCGCGTGGTACTGTAAATAAGGCCCCAGCTCACCCCCACCAAGGCATAAAGGCTCCCCCAGATGATGCCGGCTACAGCCAATTGCAGCATACCGCACCTACCTTAAAATTTAGGAAATCCAATTCCTTTGTTACTGGCTGATCCTAACCTGTTTGCCCTCCTTGACTTCAAAAACGGAGATCGGTTTGTTGACGCTTCCATCCTTGTTCAGTTCCATTTTGCCGCCGTAAACCGAGTCGAATCGAGGATTCTGCTGCAGGGCCGCCAAGAGTTGAGCTCCATCGAAGGGGTTGCCTCCTTTCGCCGCAACCCGGGAGATTAAATCCTTGAGCAGGTAGGTGATGTCGTAATAATTCGCACAGTAGTAGTCCAGTTTTGCATCCGCCCCATATTTGGCAAAAAAATGCTTCACGAATTTTTCCGTCATCGGGTTACTCAGTTTGGGGTCAAAGTAATCCAGACCGATCAGGAATCCCTCAAATGATTTTCCGGCGATGGCGAGTGCATCCGGAGTAAATTCCACCCCGCAAACGGGCGCTGTGATCCCCATTCTCTTGATGTCCTTCACGGTGTAACCGACATCCGTTCCGTAAGACCAGATCCCGATGCAATCGGACCCGGCGGCCTTAATTTGGGAGATCTCGCCCGTAAAGCTGGTTTGGCCCGTTGCGACCATCGTCTCTTTGACCACCGTTCCCCCCCAGGATTTCCAAACCTTGACAGCCGCCTGGTTGATCGTAACCCCGGATTCCTGATTGTAATAAATGGTGGCCAGTTTCCGGCACCCCTTTTTATCCCAGAGATATTTCAGCACCCCGATCGCGCAGGTGTTGCCAAGCGCGCGGGTGTTGTATAGATAAGGCTTGTTCAGCAGGCTGGGCGCCGTTCCGCCCCCATTAATGAGCAGGATATGGCTCTCGGCGCATATGGGCTGAATGGAAGTGCATACACTCCCGTAAGAGCCCGCGATGAACCCAACTTTATCGATATCGATCAACTTGCGGACGCTGGCCTGACCTGCGGAAGTGTCTCCGCTTCGGTGGTCTTCTATGACCGATATAAGCTTATATCCACTTGCACCCCCCGCTCCATTGATTTCCTCCATTGCCAATTCCGCTCCCCGGCTCATGGTCACTCCATACCATGCTCCCGCTCCCGTCAAGGCCAGGATCATGCCGAATTTGTAATTTTTTAGGCTGGAACTCTGGGCAAACCCCATTTGCCCGGAAAAAACTATGGAAATGCCAAACACAAGAATAACCCCGAAGAGAATGCCTACGCGCATTTTGCCGGCTTTTCTTAACTTGTTCTTCATAATCCCCTCCTTGTTTATTGTCCTTATTTGATGAACTCACAAAAAAATCCCCGATGGGTCATTGCGAGGAGCCCCCGCAGGCGGGGCGCCGCGACCGTCTTATATTTCGAGAACTTCCAAAGACCACACCGCCACGCTTCACTCGTGATGGCACCCTTTTCTGACTTTTTACGAGACCCTCTTCTTTAAGGGACAAAGCATTCTGATTACGGCTAAATATATCTCCCCAGTTCCGCACCGCAAGCAATCGCATTGAGTGCATTGCCAATCTCAATTTGGTAGAGCGTTGCTTCGCGGCCTTGACCGGGGGAAAAATCCGCCGAGGGGCGCATCGCAGTGTTCGTGAATTGGAATCGGCCATTAGCCGATATCTGGAAAGGCATAATCTGGACCCCAAGCCGTTCAAATGAACCAAAACAGCTGATCAAATCTTTGCATCCGTTGCAAGATCTTGTAAACGCGTCTCTGGCTTCGGATACAAGGACGGCGGTCCGGAATATCCAATTTAGATTCTGTCTGCGATCTTATTGTATACAAAAAAGTTGGGACATGGAACCTTTGTCTGCAATAAAATAATTTTTTATTGGATTTATGTCAAGGATTTTTTTCTATAGTGTTGGAATCTATTTTTTGGAATCTATTTAAGCTGACCGTCAATCACATTTGATTCTCTTTTTTGGCATTGCGTTTGTATTAATATAAATCCGTGTTTTTCTGTGTCCTATTTGGTTTTTCTATCTTCCCTTAAACTCGGGCTTCCGTTTCTCGAAAAACGCCTTGACGCCCTCCCGGTGATCCTCGGCCAGACGAAGGAGCGCCTGATGGCTGTTCTCCAAACGGAGCAGCGTCTCGAAGTCGGACTCGTAGCTCTGGTTGAGGAGCCGCTTGGCGATTCCCATGGCCAGG
>JAPLIW010000005.1 GCA_026388915.1 Deltaproteobacteria bacterium | reverse complement strand
AATAACTAATCTTTTCATTCTTACCTCCTCACCTATGGTCCGAATTATTGGAAATTTGAATAATTGCTGATGTCAATGAAAGATTAGCAAATTCCGTGCCGAATTAATTGCCCTTAATCCTATTGAAAAGACAGGCTTTTTTATCATTGCTTCCGTTCTAGGGAAAGCAAACCATTAAATTTTCCGACGGAAATACCACTGAAAGCTTATAACTCAACCAATTTATTAGTATTATGACTTTGTAAACTCCGCAAGACAGTAAGTTTTTTTTAACACTTTTTACCCCTTACAAAAAATTGTTGATTCTGGATCACTCGCTAATATATCTTGGATCAAACATCGAAGGAGATTTGGTCCTTCGTTACTGAGGTTAATATGGGAGCCTGGGGGAAGACGACTTTAGGGCGGGTCCTGGAGGAAGTTAGCCAGCGATACCCGGAAAATGCTGCTTTGATTTACAAGGACCAACGCATCTCTTATGAGGAGCTTCTGGAAAAGGCCCGGGCGCTGGCCAAAGGCTTGATCGCCCTGGGAGTTGGCCGCGGGGGAAGGGGGGGAGATTTGCGTCCGGGGATGGCACATCATGAAAGGCTATTATAAGAAGCAGGAAGAAACAGCCAAAGCCATAGATCCAGAGGGGTGGCTCCACACCGGGGACCTCGGCCTCATCGACCCGGAAAAAGGGTATTTGAAATTCACCGGAAGGTTGAAGGATATGCTGCGGGTGGGAGGGGAAAATGTATCGGCCATGGAAGTTGAAAGTTTTCTTTTGACCCACCCCAAGGTTAAACAAGCCCAGGTCATCGGGGTGCCGGATGCCCGGCTTACCGAAGTGGGAATGGCCTTCGTAGAGCTCAAAGAAGGAATGTCATCCACGGAGGAGGAAATTCTTAACCATTGCAAGGGTAAGATCGCCAATTTCAAGATCCCCCGTTACGTCGCCTTCCTCCAGGAGTTTCCCATGACCGGCAGCGGGAAGATCCAGAAGTTCAAACTTAAAGAGAAAGCCATGGAGGAAATGAAGAGGAAGAGCGGAAAATGAATGCAGGGGGAACTGACTCCCCTGTTCAACCCTCGATCGATCGCCATCGTCGGCCCCTCCGACGATCTGACCCGAATCGGCGGCCTGCCCATCCGTTTTGCGTCAGCTAAATCCCCGATCCTTCCCTTAATGACCCAGGAAACATTCAGTGGCCATTCGTTGAAACACCTGTTGAGCGCATGGGCGGTGTTTTTGATCTACCGGATGCCGCATCGACGAAGATTCAGAAATGACGGGGTCATGCAGAGGGAAACCTGACTTGATGCTGGATGATTACCAACGGGACCAAAATTATCTAAGCATCGATTTCCTCTCCAGATCCCCCTGGATTCCGGCTTTCGCCGGAATGACGAAAAGGAACAATCATTTTCTTATATCAGTCTCTCCGGCGAACCCCGGATCGAGTCCGGGGCAGGCGCCGGAGTCCAGTTCAAGATTTTTAAAAGGGAAGGCCCCCCAACCAATGGCGTCAATACTATGGCCGTCTTGGGCTATCGGCCAGAAAGCTTCATGAAATTAGAACTTTTAAAGAAGGAAGCTATAGCGGCGGGCGCCGTGAATAACCCGGCGAATCTGGATAAATTTCTTTTTGACGACATAAAACACGAGATACTTGTCCACAACAAGCATTCGGTAGCCCATTTCTCTGAGGCGTCGGTCTTTTGGGATCAGGCCAAGAGATGGGGTTCGGCTTAATTTGGAGATGGATTGATCAAATTTATCCAGTTCAGAGGCGGCGGCAGCGGGATTGTCCTTTTTGATATACTCGAAAATCTCCATCAGGTCCTTTTCTGCGGTCGGTAAGTATCGTATATCAATAGGCTTCCTCATGAGGTCTTCGCCCTTAACCGTTTCATCATTTCACGGTGGGTGATTCCCCTTTCGCCCGAGGAATCCAGTGCCTCAGCTTCGCCGAGTTTTTGATACAGTTCAATTAAGTTCAGCAGGCGTTCGTAATGGGCCTGGCTCATCACCACCAGGTCTCCCACGCCGTTTTTGGATATAAAAACCGGCTGGTTATCCCGATGGCAAAGATCGGAGATTTCGTTGGCCCGATTTCTCAAGTCCGATATCGGCCTAATAACTGGCATAACATCCTCCTATCATTTATTCTGATAAAAATATATCATAAATATGATATTTGTCAAATCAGCACTCTCTGGTTCTGAATTCCTTCAACGGGCTTCTTGAGGCGGGAATGCGCATTTCACCTTCTGCTGTTTCCCTAAAGATAACGCTCAATGTTGAAAATCAAGGATTAAAGTTGCATTTGAACCAACGTCCGTATGCCGTGTATAACGTATGACTTGTTGGTTAAAGTCCAACCGTGGGAGTTCGGCAGTTCGCCCACGTAGCTGGAGGGAGGTGTGAAGGGCAACCTGAAGCACAAAGTTCCCTGACAAAGGCTCCTTAGGGGAGTCGAGCAAACCTGCGGGTTGCAGCGGAAGCGAACCTATACGTAGCCTCGTAATTCAAAGTGGAGTTGCCGACCCTGTGGACGTTAGGGGAAGGCTGGGACACCGGTCTTAACGATAACTGCCAGAACCGATCGGTGGGCTCTCGGGGTAGCAGGGGTGACACGCAGGGGAAGTCATGCGGGGTAGCACGGGAGGCCCTTGCAGGTAATGTGCAGGACAGAAACGGGGCGATATAAGGAAACGAAGTTCCCTTCGGCCTGTAAGGGAGTAGGTGCCGGGGCAGG
>JAPLIW010000029.1 GCA_026388915.1 Deltaproteobacteria bacterium | reverse complement strand
ATCAATAAACGGGGGGAGATGACCGTTTACCAGAGGCTGGAATATTTGGTGGACCCCGGCACCTGGTGCCCCCTGCATACCCTCTACGACCCGATGGAGGAGGAGTCCGGGACCACCGGCGTGGTGGACGGACTGGGAAAGATCGGAGGAAAATGGGCGGTGATCATCGGGTTTGACAACAAAGTGATGGCCGGGGCGTGGATCGCCGGGCAGGCGGACAATGTCCTGCGGGTCACGGACATGGCCAAGAACCTCCACCTCCCCCTGGTCTGGCTGGTGAACTGCAGCGGGGTGAAGCTGCCGGAGCAGGAGAAAGTCTACGCCAACCGGAGAGGGAGCGGGACCACCTTTTTCCGTCACGCCGAATTGGAAAAACTGGGGATTCCCGTGCTGGCCGGGATCTACGGGACCAACCCCGCGGGCGGCGGTTACCAGGGGATAAGCCCGACCATCCTCCTGGCCCACAAGAACTGCAACATCGCCGTGGGCGGCGGGGGAATCGTGAGCGGCATGAGCCCCAAGGGCTCCTTCGACGAAGAAGGGGCGGAGGTCGTGATCGAAGCCACCCGGAAATTCAAGGCCGTCCCCCCCGGCCGGGTGCAGATTCATTACGACTCCACGGGCTTCTTCAAGGCCGTCTTTGAGAAGGAAGAGGGTGTGCTGGACGGGCTGAAAGAGTACATGAAATACCTCCCGGCCTACGATCCAAAATTTTTCCGGGTGGCCGAGCCCAAAGCCCCGAAGTTTTCGTCCGAAGAGATCAACCGCCTGGTCCCCTTCAACCAGAAGATGGCCTACAATTTTGAGGAGGTTCTGGCCAGGCTGACCGACGGGAGCGAGCACATGGAATTCCGGCCAACCTACGGCCCGGAGGTTTACACCGGCTTGGCCAAAATAGACGGGTTCCTGATCGGCATTATGGGCAACAAGCAGGGAATCTTGCCCAAAGGCTACCCGGAGTACGCCCCGTATCCGGGGGTCGGCGGAAAATTCTACCGCCAGGGTCTCATCAAGTTCAATGAGTTCGTCACCCAATGCGCAAGAGACCGGGTACCCATCATCTGGTTCCAGGACACCACCGGAATCGATGTGGGCGACATCGCCGAGAAGGCGGAACTGCTGGGGTTGGGGCAATCCCTGATCTACTCCATCGAACAGTCCAACCTGCCCATGATGTGCGTGATCCTGAGAAAAGGAACCGCCGCCGCCCATTACATCATGGGAGGACCCCAGGCGAACAACAACAATATTTTCACCCTGGGGACGCCCACCAGCGAGATTTATGTGATGCACGGGGAGACGGCCGCGGTCGCTTCCTTCGCCCGGAGGCTGGTGAAGGAAAAGGATTCGAACCGGCCCTTGAAACCGGTCATCGACAAAATGAACGCTCTGGCGCAAGACTATTACAACAAGTCCCGTCCCATCTATTGCGCCAAGACCGGATTCGTCGATGAAGTGGTTCCTCTGCCGGAAATGCGGAAGTACATGGTGGCCTTTGCGGGCGCCGCCTACCAGAACCCCAGGTCCATCTGTCCCCACCACCACCTCATGCTCCCCCGCCTGATCAAGGGATGAAAAAAGGCCCGCCTTCGAGCGGGCCTTTGGTTTCGATCTCACAATTTTTTCGGGGTTAAGTCATCCTCTCCTGATTTTCAGCCGTCACCCCGGTGAAAACCGGGGTCCAGTAAGTTCGTAAATCCTTGAAAACACTGGATTCCGGCTTTCGCCGGAATGACGTGAAAAAGAACTAATTCGATTTTTTCACACCTTCCCCCATCGAGGGGGAGGAAATTTCTTATCTAATTCAATATGTTTACCCTCTCCCCTGGCGGGAGAGGGTAGGGTGAGGGGGGGATTCCGATGGAGAAAATTTTGAGTACCTCCGATCAGGCTTTTAGGGCATTCCTCCATCGGGTTATACCACGACTGTTTTTCCCCCTTTGCCCTGGGAGATTCCGACGGCCAGGTATTCCAGGTCCTCTCCTCCGGCATTTTTCATTTCGTGAACTTCTCGCGGGGGAATGACGACCGCTTCTCCTTTCCCCAATTCAGCCTCTTCCCCATGGACGAAAATTTTGGCTTGCCCCTTCAAGATAATAAAGATTTCCTCCATGTCCTCGTGGTAATGGGCCCGAAAGGCTTTCTCCGGCTCCATCCGGCACCAGTTCACCATCTGCACCCGTCCCTCCGACAAATCGGCTTTTTGCAGCAGGACCTTTTTCCAGACGGAAGGGGATTCCCGGTTTTCGTGGCTGGCCGGAATCCACTCTAAATCCTTGAGGCGGAAAATTTTCATAGCATGTTCCGGGTTATTTGACTTTGGGGCAAGATAAAACATTTTACCCTGAAGCGTCGGCGGCTGGCAAATGTGGATTGAGCCTTTTATTCCGCATTCCGCATTCCCAATTCCGCATTTCTCAAGCCTCCTTTTGGTATTGACAATTCCGAGGGGGGGGAGATAAATATTGAATGGCCCAAAGAGGAGA
>JAPLIW010000352.1 GCA_026388915.1 Deltaproteobacteria bacterium | reverse complement strand
ACTGTCCGCCCGGCTCCGTCCGGGAAAATATACCCGCCGCCTATTTCTTCACGCTCAGATCATTCTTTACGGATTTGACCCCTCCGACGCCTTTGGCGACTGCCCCCGCTTTATCGATCGCCTTCTGCGAATCAACGAAACCGCTCTATTCATGGAAAAATCCTCCTCTTGATTTTCATACCAGGCCCCACGAAAGGGTCATAGAAGTTTTGGCCCGCGAATGATTCTAAGCAAGATGATCACCATGGCGATGGCCACCGGAACTTTCTTTGAATTTGGCCCGAGGAGGGTTTTTCCCCCTCGGGTTTCTCAAAAATCCACGATTCGGGTCGATAGCGGCCGCCAGGCTCTTTCCGGGGAAAAATACCCGTCGCCTATTTCTTCACGTTCAGATTATTCTTTACGGATTTGACCCCTTTGACGCCGCCGGCGATTTCACCCGCTTTATCGACGGCCTTTTGGGAATCAACGAAGCCGCTCAGTTGAACGATGCCCTTGTAAGTTTCCACAGTGATCTCGAATGACTTGAGAAAATCATCACTGGCCAGCAGGGACTTTACCTTCGTCGTGATGACCGAATCGTCAACGTATTCACCCGCACCTTCCTGTTTGGATGTCGAGGCACAGGCCACCAAGCTGGCGATCAGCATCATAAGCACAAAACAGCGGATAAACATATTTCTCTTTTTCATAGCGGGTACTCCTTTTTGTTAGTTTGTGGTGAATGAGTTGATTACGAGACCCTTTCTACTGAAGGGTTCGTAGATTCGATAAAATCTTTCTGGCCTGCTGACCACCTCCTTTCCAAATATTTCACCTTCTCCGGCAAGGGTCCAAATGCCTAAAATGGTCTTCGTCCCTGAATAACGCGGACCAGCACCACAACGATAGCGATGACCAGGAGGATGTGAATGACTCCACCCATCGTGTAGCCACTGACCAATCCCAGCAGCCACAAAATTAAGAGAATGACACATATGGTCCACAGCATGTTTGACTCCTTTCTAGGGTGATGAATTTAACACTTCCTTTTATTTGGACTATTTTATTTTTGGTTAGAATATTTATAGCTTATCGCCCATGAGCAAAAAAAAATGGGGTAAAACCCGTATTTTTAAATAAAAGATAATGTAGTTTAGGCCGGCTATATCTAGGAGAATAATTCATCGGATGACAAGTGGAAAGAGAGTCAACGGCCTGACCCACAATAGGTAGACGCCAGGAAAGGAAGAACCATAGGTAATAATGGGCCGAAGGGGTTGCATTAGATGAAAAAATATTGAATAATCTAACAGGATTAATAAATTTGAAAGGCAGGGATTATCATTAACCCATGTTAACTCCCCCGAATGGAAGACGAAAAGGTATCCTGGAGCGGATCGCTTACCGGGTGATGAAGGAACGCGGTTTTCTGCCCGATTTTTCCGGGGCTGCCTTTAACGAACTGGAGAAGATTCAGCAGGTGGATGGGGGGGTGGAATCTCCCGGGAAAGACCTGCGCCACCTGCTCTGGGCATCGATTGACAACGACGATTCCTTAGACCTGGACCAGCTGACGGTGGCGGAGACCCTGCCGGATAAGACGGTAAAGATTCTGGTGGCTGTCGCTGACGTGGATGCCCTCGTAAAAAAGAACTCGGCCATTGATGAGCACGCCCGGCAGAACACGACTTCGGTTTACACCGCCGGCAAGACCTTTCCCATGCTTCCGGAGAAACTCTCCACCGACCTCACCTCTCTGAATTATCAGGAAGACCGCCCGGCCATGGTCATCGAGATGGCGATCAACGAAGTGGGGAAGATACAAAGCCCGGATATCTATCGTGCCTTGGTCCGCAACCACGCCAAGCTGGCCTACAACAGTGTGGCGGCCTGGCTGGAAGGCAAAGGGCCCATACCGGAGGCCGTGGCGATTGCCCCAGGGCTGGTAGAGAACCTCCGTATCCAGGACCGGGTGGCGCAGCAATTGAAAGCCCTGCGGCATGAGCACGGCGCCCTAGACCTGCAGACGCTGGAAGCTCGCCCGATCTTTGCCGGAGACGAGATCCAGGATCTGCGGGCGGAGGAACGGAACCGGGCCAAAGAGATCATCGATGACTTTATGATTGCGGCCAATGGCGTGACCGCGCGTTTTCTCCACGGGAAAAAGGTCCCCTCCCTGAGACGCATGGTCCGTTCTCCCAAGCGGTGGGGCAGGATTGTCGAGATCGCGGCCCAGCACAATTCCCCGCTTCCATCGGAGCCGGATTCGAAGGCCCTCGCGAGTTTCCTGGCCGCGCAGAAAGCGGCCGACCCGCTCCGTTTCCCCGATCTTTCGCTCAGCGTCATCAAATTGCTCGGCCCCGGTGAATATGTGGTCGAACGCCCGGAAGAGGCGGTGCCGGGCCATTTCGGCCTTGCGGTCAAAGATTACACCCACTCCACCGCTCCCAACCGGCGGTTTCCGGATCTGATCACCCAGCGCATCCTGAAGGCAGCGCTGGACGGGTCGCCCATGTCCTACAGCCAGGATGAACTGGCGGAATTGGCCCGGCATTGCACGGAAAAGGAAGATGATGCCAACAAGGTAGAGCGGCTCGTTGCCAAATCGGCTGCGGCTATGCTGCTCTCTTCAAGGATCGGGGACCCGTTCGACGCAATCTGCACCGGCGCTGCCGACAAAGGGACGTGGGTGCGCATCTTTCATCCACCCATTGAAGGGCGATTAATCTACGGTTATCAAGGCGTCGATGTGGGCAACCGGCTTAAGGTGCAGCTCATTCACACAGATGTAGAGAAGGGATATATTGATTTCCAGAAGATTCACTTAGGTCTTTGAAGAGGTTTCCCATTCAAGCGTACTATTTTAGGTATTGTCGGTTCGATGCACGGACGGGCTGAGAAATCTGGCAACATGCTCGAAAACACGCTCCGGCATCTTTATCTGTTGCCAGGCACCGATTCCGGCAGTCACTGCCAAAGGCCAAATAATGAAGTAGGCGACAGCGCCTATCGTAGCCTTATCAATCCATCGTCCGGCACCCATTTCCAGGTTCACCGTGTTCTCAACCTGATGAAAAACAATGTTCAGTGCCGTAGACATTCCAATAAATTTGCGCCATCCCCCAACCCTTTCGATTTGAAGCAAAGTCCCGCCATCTTCCCTCTGAAGCTTCTGGCACTTAAAACCCTCTCCCGAAAGCCAACTCTGGGTTGAGGTAATCAGCTCCGAAAAACGCGAGCTTGGACAAGGAAAGCTTTTCGACTGGGTCATCGTTTTGGCCCTCCATCGCTAGCTCCGGAAATTTGCTAACGCTTGTCGGCCGCTGAAGTAATCATCCTAAACGTCAGGAGTCAGGCCCGGCACTGGTAGCGACGTCGCCTGGATGTCTTGATTAGGTGGCACTATCCCGATCCGACTACCGACCGCTATTTTCTTGAAAGTACTGTCGAACTTTCGTCGCAATCTGACGATCCGTCATTTTGTCAACTGTTTCAATACCGACGATGCGTCCACCGAGATTGTTTCTCTTGAGACGTCTTTGCAGCTCGCCCTTTGCCTCACCGGGACCCAAGATCAGAATAGATTCGGCATCACGCATAGCCGCAATTACCGCATCATAATAGATGTTGAGATGTCCGGTAAACGTTTTTTTTCAGCCAACGATATTATCAGCCTGGCCTCTTCCCCTTTGTCCGTAACCACCACGATCATAGCCTTCCTATGGTCGATCCACAAACCAACCTTTGTTCCCATCGCCTTCTCCTTTGTTTTTTAACCCCACCCAATTATGATGGTCTCGTAAAAAGTCTCTTGATGCGTCACCCCGGCGAAAGCCGGGGTCCAGAACATCTTGAAATAACTGGATTCCGGCTTTCGCCGGAATGACGAATTCTATGAAATTGCGACTTTTTACGAGTTCATCAATTATGGATAATAGAATTGCCGCACGAGGCCACGGCTTTCGGAAGGTTGAATGCGGGCAAAGGATCGATCCTTCGAGGATCTTAGAAATCTCTTTGGATCATTCCGTTTCTGTTTTCTTTTCCGGCAGGGCTTTGGAAACCAAGACCTTGGCCGGCCTGAGC
>JAPLIW010000712.1 GCA_026388915.1 Deltaproteobacteria bacterium | reverse complement strand
TCATAAGCGCCCTGGCAAAGGTATTCTTTCCGAAAAGATTTTGCTTGGAATGGGATGAAAACTGCATAGGCCGTTTTAGAATCAATAGACGGACTCCCGGCTAAAAAGAAGGTATTTTTCTTTGGAAGGAAATTGCTTATCGCTTTTCATCGGTGGAGGGTGTCAAATAAGGCAGAGCTATCGATGACCTTACTTGAAAAAGAGGGGGGAGCGGACCGTTTTTTGGTCACTTACTGTAAACCGTCAAGTATTAATATGATCATTCCACCGTAGGGCTTGCAGATGGTTTGAAAATAAAAAGTTTGCAAAATCAAAAGTTTTTGAATTTATCGGGGACGGCGAGAATAGTGTCAAAAAGTTGTTGAACTAGAAAGATGAAAGGGTGTGGAACCCATGCGCTATTGCTATGGAAACTGGTCTATAGCAACCTTTACACAAAAGCTAGTAAACATCCGGCAGTTTATTACATTTCCTATTTCTTTTCAAGACTTGCTTGCCATTATAAAACCTTCAACCCTTGGCACGGAAATCGCTATAGGGAGATCAGTCAAATTGAAGAGAAGCAGAAGACCTGTAGAGAAAATATTTTGATGGCCCCTTTTGAAACAGAAGAAAGAAAGGGGAGGCAACTTTTTGTTTATCTGCTGTAAAGCGTCAAGAAGTTAAATTATCACTTGACCATTGAGGTTGCAGATGGTTTAATGTGCAATAGATAAAAGAATCAAAATATTAATTTGAAGCCCATGACAGGAGCGGAAAGAAAACTGTTAAAATCGGAAAAATGTCATAGTCTTTTACATTTTTTCAGCATTGTCCGGTTAGGTTTTTGCATCAGCATTGTCCGGTTAGGTTTTTGCAGAGATTGAAAATTGGTTATTGCCTGGACTATGTTTTTCCTGGTCCATAAGTTCTGTGGTGCGAGCTTCATTTTGGATCTTGATCCGTAGCTCCCGGACTCTTTTGATGCTCACTTTTTCGCGGTATTGCTCGTGACAATAAATCGCCAGAAGGAGGTACGTAATCAGCCCTGAGAGAATTTGGACCAGGAGCCCATACCAACTCCTGGCAATCAGATGGTACACTTTCAGATGGCGTTTCCACCAGGCAAAAAAGACTTCGATGTTCCAACGGAGCTTATAAATTGTGGCGATTTGCTCGGCGGAAAGGTCGAACCGGTCGGTGGCAATCCAGTATTCTTTGGGACCAATCCGGTAGGCAATCACCCGCAGCTCTTTTGCGGTTTGGTTCACACCGGGGGTTCCGAGGAGAACGATGGCGTCATAAAAGATGAAGTTATCCGGCTTCACTTCCAGGGGGCGGATAACCGTTTTCTTCGTACGGGCCTTAATCCGGCAGACAAAGTGTTTTCCTTCGGTCTGCCAGAGGTCGAAGTTCTTATGGCATTGGTAGTACCGATCCAGAACGCCGGTTTGCCCTGGCGCTAGGATCTTGTGGGCCCAAGGACGCTCATCGGCCTTGCCCGCGGTGAGGAAGATCCGGGAGGGAATGGAGTGATTCAGATCAAAGCCGACATGGACTTTGGCTTTCTTAGCGCCCTCCCGGTAGTCGGCCCAGGTCATGGAGAGAACGGCATCGATCAGGGACCCATCAATGCTGACCAGATCTCCCAGGTTGCTGGATTCCCGGGGGAGAATGCGGGTGGCTTTGGGATAGAGGGCTTCAAAAACCTCCAGGAGTTGTTCCAGACCTCGGGTATTGATAGCTTCGAAGAAACTGCTCTTTTCGATCCCCTCCTGGGGGGCGATTTCGTTGCGGGCGAAATCGTCTTCTTTCAGAGCTTGCAGGAGATGCCGCCCGGAGGAGTGTTCTTCGAGGTGAAAGTAGATTAAGGCGTTGAGTTGGTCTTCAAAGGTCATCTGCAGGGGTTTGTTCCCACGGGCCTTGAGGGGTGAAATATTTGGCATGATGTCATTCACGGGTTGGGTCAATTTTTTAAATGAGGGTGTTTTTTTTCTTTTTTCTTTTTTGTTTTTGGGTTTGATGGTGTAGGGCATCCTCGTAATCTCATTTAATATCAAATAGTTACGAGGTGGCAGTTACAAACTTTTGCTTGGATGTCAAGACAAAAGTGACACCATCTCCAAAATATTTTTCACATTTTTTGCCTCATACAGTCATTGCAATTTCTTAACCGGACAACGCTGGGTTTTTCTAAATTTATGGATGTTCTCTGCGTTCTCTGCGGTTAAGGTTTTTTTGATGTATAAGCGATCGGACCGCGTGGGTGACATGATTCGGCAGGTGGTCGGGGAAATGCTCCTGCGAGACCTGAGTGATCCCCGGCTGAGTTCGGTGACCCTCACCGGGGTGAAGGTCACTGAAGACCTGAAGCAGGCCACGGTTTTCTTCAGCGCCATGGGAGAACGGAACCGGGAAGAAGCCGCGCTCCATGGATTGCAGAGCGCGGCCGGATACATCAAAAAAAGACTGGGCCGGGAGCTGCGACTCAGGTTCGTCCCCGACCTTTTGTTCAAAGTAGATCGCTCATTCGATTATGGAAACCGGATCGACCGTCTCATCCAGACTATCAAAGAGGAAGAGGAAGGAAATCCTCCGGAGGATCGCTGAAGAAACGCGGGGATGCCGGAGCTTCTTAATCTCCACCCACCAGAATCCGGAGGGAGACGCCATCGGCTCCATCCTGGCTCTGGGTCTGGCATTGAAGAGCCTGGGAAAGGAAGTACAAATTCTGACTCAGGACCCGGTTCCGGAAGTCCTGACCTTTCTTCCGGGGGCGCAGGAGATCGTTCATCGGGCCCCCTTGCACGGCCGGTTCGACATGGCCTTCGCCCTGGACTGCGGAGACCGGGCCCGGCTGGGGGAAGAATTCAACAAAGTGAAAGGGATCGGCAAGATCGTCAACATCGATCACCACGTGAGCAATGGCTTCTTCGGAGATGTGAACCTGGTCGACCCCCGGGCGAGTTCCGCCGCTGAGATCATCTTTGACCTGGTGCGAATTCTGGGGGCTCCCTTCACCCGAGAGGTGGCCGAGAATATCTACACGGGTCTTCTGACCGATACCGGCTCTTTTCATTATTCCAATACCTCCCCGCAGACCTTCGCCGCCGCCCGGGCGTGCGTGCTCGCCGGGGTGGACCCCGGGGAGGTTTCGCAGAAGGTGTATGACACCCAGCCGCTTCCCCGCCTCCGCCTCTTGCCCCGGGTCCTGGATACGTTGGAGTTTTCCGCGGGCGGCCGGGTGAGTTCGGTAATCGTAACCCAGCAGATGCTGAAAGAGGCCGGGGCGACCGTGGCCATGACCGAGGACTTCATTAACTTCCCACGGTCGGTCCAGGGAGTGGAAGTGGCCCTGCTTTTCCGCGAGGTCACACCCCAGAAGTACCGGGTGAGCATGCGCTCCTGCGGGGCGGTGGACGTAGCCCGGATTGCGGGACAGTTCCAGGGCGGGGGGCATCCCGCGGCCTCCGGGTGCACGGTAGAGGGAAGTCTGTCCGAGGTCCAGGCCAAGATCCTGGAGGCGGTAAGGGCAGTTCTTTGAACGGAGTTCTGGTCATTGATAAGCCGCAAGGCTGGACCTCCCACGATGTGGTCGCCTGGGTGAGGAAAACCCTGCGGATCCGCAAGGTGGGTCACGGGGGCACTCTGGACCCTATGGCCACGGGGGTCCTGCCGATTTATCTGGGAGAAGGGACCAAGCTGGTTCCTTTCAACCTGGAGGGCACCAAAGAGTACATCGCCACGATGAAGCTGGGGCAGGAGACCGATACCCTGGACGCGGATGGAAAGATCACCGCGGAGAAAGAAGGATTTTCCTGCACCGCCCAGAGGGTGGAGGAAGAGCTGAGTCGATTCCGCGGGAAGATCCGCCAGAAGCCGCCCCTCTATTCGGCGATCAAGCAAAAAGGGATTCCCCTTTACCGGCGGGCCCGGTCCGGGGAAACGCCCGAGGTGGCGGAACGGGAAGCCATGGTGCATGTTTTTTCCTTAAGAGAGTTTTCCTTTCCCCTGGTAACCCTGGAGATTACCTGCGGGCGGGGGACCTACATCCGGAGCCTTTGCGCGGATATGGGACGGGCGCTGGGTTGCGGAGCCCACCTGGTGGGACTGAGACGCACGCGCTCCGGGAGATTCACGCTGCAGGAGGCCATGAACCCGGAAGAACTTTCCCGTCTGGCGGAGCAGAAAAAGATTGGGGAAAAGATCATCGCCCCGGGAGAAGCAGTGGACCTTACGGGGAAGATCCAGCTGGAAGAGAAAGCAGCCGCCCGGGTCCGCCAGGGCCAACCCCTCCGGCTGAGCGACCTGCGGGAGGGGGAACAGGAAAGGCTGCGGAAAGGGCAACGGTGGGGGCTCTTTCAGGGACGCGGCGAGCTTTTGGCCATCGCCGAATCGCAGGTGGATGGGGGGCCCTTGCTTTCCGGAAATTCCCAGGCCCTGCGTATCCTCCGGGTCTTTCAGGGATGAATTTTTAAGAACCTCCGTTCATTGGTCCATTTTGAGGGAAGCATTTTTACCCGAGCATTTCGGATGCTGAATTGGAAGCTAGAAAGGAGAAAGAGGTGACACTACTGCCAGAGCGGAAGAAGACCATCATCGAGGGGAATAAGAGACACCCCACGGACACGGGATCTCCCGAGGTCCAGGTCGCCATCCTGAGCGAGCGGATCATTTACCTGACCGAACATTTCAAGATTCATATGAAGGACCATCATTCCCGCAGGGGTCTCTTGAAACTCGTGGGTCAGAGGCGGCACCTCCTGGACTACCTGAAAAAGATGGATGTGGAGCGGTACCGTTCCCTGATCCAGAAGCTGGGAATCCGGAAGTAAAGAGGATTCCAAGTTGCCGCCGCAAAGGATATCGGGGATTATGTTGGAAAACTCTGCCCGAGCAAAAGGCAGAAGAAAAAAGTATCTTTCGGAAAGAGGGTGAATTTATGTCCGCACACGGAACGCGCCTCGAGGTTCGCTATAACCTGGGAGGCAGAGATTTTATCGTCGAAACAGGGGCTGTGGCCAAGCAGGCGGATGGAGCGGTGCTGGTTACCTTTGGAGAGAGCATCGTCCTGGTCACGGCTACGGCCTCCAGAACCATCCGGGAGGGAATCGATTTCTTCCCCCTGGTCGTTGACTATCAGGAGATGGCCTACGCGGCGGGAAAGATCCCCGGTGGGTTTTTCAAGCGGGAAGGGCGGCCCAGCGAGAAGGAGATTCTCACTTCCCGGCTGATCGATCGGCCCCTCCGTCCCCTCTTTCCCAAAGGGTTTTTAAACGAAGTCCAGATCATCGCTACGGTATTGTCGGCCGATCAGGAAAATGACCCCGACGTACTGGCCATCTGCGGCGCCTCCGCCGCCCTGGAGATTTCCGATATTCCCTTCCAGGGCCCCATCGCGGGAGTCCGGGTGGGGAGGATCCAGGGGCAATGGGTCTGTAATCCCACGGTCAGCCAGCTCAAAGAGAGCGACGTAAACCTGATCGTGGCCGGAAGCCGGGAAGGGGTGGTCATGGTGGAAGGCGGAGGCCAGGAGATCTCGGAAGAGGAATTGCTGGAAGCCATCTTCTTCGGCCACCGGTCCCTGCAGCCCATCCTCGGTATTCAGGAGGAGCTGAAGGGGAAGAGGATCGAACTGGAGAATGAGCAACGGAAAGCAGCGGGAGAACCGGAAATCAAGACCGTCGAGAAGAAAGCGGTCCCCGAGCTTTCCTTCGATCCGGTTTTGGGCAAGCCGGTTCTCTTGGCTGATGAATCCATCCGGGAGCGGATCCGGACGGCGGGGCAGGGAAAGATCCTCCAGGCCCTGGCCATCGCCAGGAAGAAGGCGCGCAATGAGCAGCTGGAAAAGACGCGGCAGGAAACCCTGGCCCCCCTGCTGGAGGAATTTCCCGAGAAGGCCGGGCCCATCAAGGCCTACTACGAGGCCCTGGAAAAGTTCGTCGTCCGCCGGCCCATCCTCCAGGAAAATCGCCGGGTCGACGGCCGGGCCTTCAACGAAGTGCGCCCCATTCACATCCAGGTGGGATGGCTTCCGCGAACTCACGGGTCCGCGCGCTTTACCCGGGGGGAGACCCAAGTCTCTGCCGTGGTCACCCTGGGGTCGGCCGATGATGAACAGAAGATCGACGCCCTCACCGGAGAGACCTTCAAATCCTTCATGCTTCATTACAATTTTCCCCCCTATAGCGTGGGCGAAGTCCGTATGATGCGGGGACCCAGCCGCCGGGACATTGGACACGGCGCTCTGGCCGAACGGTCCATCAGCCGCATTCTTCCTTCCAACGAGAAAAACCCCTACACCATCCGGATCGTGTCGGAAGTCCTGGAATCCAACGGGTCTTCCTCCATGGCTACAGTGTGCGGCGCTTCTCTGGCCCTCATGGACGCCGGCATTCAGATCAAAAGGCCGGTAGCCGGGATCGCCATGGGTTTGATCAAAGAGGGGGAGAAAGTGGTGGTCCTCACGGATATCCTGGGGGATGAAGATCACCACGGGGACATGGATTTCAAGGTGGCCGGATCCCGTACCGGGATTACCGGTTTCCAGATGGACATCAAGATTTCCGGAGTGACCCGGGATATCCTCCGCCAGGCTCTGGCCCAGGCCCGGGAGGGAAGGGAATTCATCTTGGGGAAGATGGAGAATGCCTTATCCGGGCCGAGAGCCGAGATGTCTCCCTATGCTCCCCGCTTCCTAAGCCTGAGAATCAAGCCGGATCGAATCCGGGAGATCATCGGCCCCCAGGGGAAAATCATCCGGGGGATTCAGGATGAGACCGGGGTAAAGATCAATGTGGAAGACGATGGATCGGTCCATATCTTCTCGCCCGATTCCCAGGCGGCCCAGAGAGCGGCGGACATAATCCGCGAGATGATCAAAGAAGCCCAAGTGGGAGAGTTCTACATGGGCCGGGTTGCTTCCATCGCCCGCAAGCCGGACGGAAAAGAGTTCGGGGCCTTCGTGGAGATCTTCCCCGGGACCGATGGCCTGGTTCATATCTCTCAGTTGGCCAACGAGAGAGTGCGGAATGTGGAAGATGTCCTCAAACAGGGAGATCAGGTCCTGGTGAAAGTCATCGGAATCGATGAAAGAGGTAAGATCAAGCTCAGCCGGAAAGAGGCCCTGGGCCACCCCTGGCCGGAGAAAAAATAGTTGCTCGTTAAAGACTCCCAAGACAACGCCAAAGGGAACCGAACAACCAGGAACCAGCAACGAGCAACCAGCAACGAGTAACCAGCAACGAGCAACGAGAATAAATGGTCATCAAAACTACCCTGGAAAACGGGATTCAGGTCATTACCGAAGAGATTCCCAACGTTCATTCCGTATCGGTGGGCATCTGGGTTCACGCCGGGTCGCGCGATGAGGACTGGGAAGAAAACGGGATCTCCCATTTCATCGATCACATGCTCTTCAAGGGCACCAAGCGCCGCTCCGCCCGGCAGATCGCCAAGGAGATCGACTCCGTCGGGGGAGTCCTCAACGCCTTCACCAGCAAGGAATTCTCCAGCTTCTACGCCAAAGTACTGGCGGAACACCTCCCCATCGCCCTGGACCTCCTCTTCGATCTTTACCTGAACTCCACCTTCTCGGCCGAGGAGATGGAGAAAGAGCGACAGGTGATCGTCCAGGAGATCAACATGGTCGAGGATACGCCCGATGAGTACATCCACGACCTCTTCAACGAATCCTTCTGGCCCCGCCATCCCCTGGGCTTTCCCATCCTGGGCCGCCTGGAGACGATTGAAGGCCTGAAGCGGGCCCGGCTCAAAGATTTTTTCACGGAGAATTACCTGCAGGTCCAGCCGATTTTTGTCGCCGCGGGAAGGCTGAAACATGAAGACCTGTTGAAGCCCGTCCGGGAGGCTCTGGGAAGAATTCGCCCCCGCCCCAAGCAGAACCACCGCCGCCCTCCCAAGGCGCATCCCCAGATCTTGGTGAAGAACAAAACCCTCGAGCAGGTTCACCTGGTTCTGGGAGCTCAGGGCTTCTCCGCCACTCATCCCCGCCGGTATGCTTATTCCGTCCTGAACACGATTTTCGGGGGAGGGATGAGCTCCCGCCTCTTTCAGGAGATCCGGGAGAATCGGGGGCTGGCCTACTCGGTCTATTCTTTCCTTTCTTCCTTCATAGACAGCGGGATGATCGGCGTGTATGTGGGAACCGGGGAGAATACCCTGACTTCGGTGCTCAAGATCATCCGGCGGGAGATGAAGAAACTGGCCGAAAACTCCCTGAAATCGGGGGAGCTCCGATCGGCCAAAGAGCAACTGAAGGGAAATCTCCTCTTGAGCCTGGAGAGCACGGACAGCCGCATGGGCCGTCTGGCCAAGAGTGAAATTTACTTCCATCGGTTCATCACTACCGAGGAAATCATCGAAGGAATCGAGAGTGTCACCGCGGAAGAAGTGGCCGGACTGGCCCGGCAGCTATTTCAAAAAACCTCCCTCTCTCTCACCGTATTGGGACCGGTGACGGAAAAGGACATCCCCCGGGGGCTTTTGGAACCGTGAGCGGAGCGCGGGTCAAGGTACAGGTGAAGCGACTGCGGGAGACCTCCGGGAAGCCAATCCCTCTTCCCCGGTACATGACGGAACATTCCGCAGGGATGGATCTCTTTGCCGACGTAGAGGGCGAAGTCGTTATGAAACCGGGGGAGAGAAGGCTCATCCCCACGGGGATCGCCCTAGCCATTCCGACGGGATACGAAGGTCAGATTCGACCCAGGAGCGGGCTCGCGCTGCGGGAAGGGATCAGTGTGGTGAATACTCCCGGCACCATTGATGCCGATTACCGCGGGGAAGTGGGAATCCTGCTGATCAACCTGGGACAGCAGCCTTTCCGGGTGAAGCGGGGCGACCGCATCGCTCAACTGGTCATCGCTCCCGTATGCCGGGCGGAGTTGGAATTGACGGGTGAGCTAGAGGCTACTTCGCGGAACGATGGAGGGTTTGGACATACCGGCCCGTAAGGGTAAATCCCAAGCACCAATCCCGCGAAACGCGGGACCAATTAACAAACGCAAAGGTCGAATTTAATTTGAAATTTGGATTTTGGGGTTTGAGGCACGATTCCTTTCCTTGACAAGTTTTCTGCCAGTGCTTATTCTTAAGTATATAGAAAGAAACGTTTTTTCTATTGGGAGGGAAGCGGAGGTTTTGAGAATGCCCATTTATGAGTACAAATGCGATAAATGTCAAAGGGTTATTGAGGTCATGCAGAAGTTTTCGGACAAACCCTTGACGCGGTGCCCTTCCTGCGGGGGGAGAGTTTCCAGGCTCATATCCAACTGCAGTTTTCAACTCAAGGGATCAGGCTGGTACGTGACCGATTATAAGAAAGGCGATTCGGGCTGGAAAGATAGGAGCAAAGACGAGAAAAAAGCCGAAGCTCCAAAGAGCGAGACCAAGGAGAACAAGGCCGAAGCCCCGAAGAGCGAGACCAAAGACAGCAAGGCCGAAGCCAAGACGGCCTGATTCAAGCCTTCCTGCCTTTTAAATGGCGCCAGATGTAGTAGGCGACTCCGAGGACGATCAGTACCCCGATGATTATGTCGAACCGGTGGAAATAATCCCCCAGGGTATCCCAGTTCTCCCCTAACTTCATTCCGATATAAGCCAGACCCAGACACCACGGGAACGACCCGATTAAGGTGTATATGACAAATTGGGTGAAGTTCATCCGGGCGACCCCGGCCGGGAAGGAGATGAAGGTCCGGACCACCGGCAGCAGCCGGCTGAAGAAGATCGCCCAGTCTCCGTAACGGTCGAACCAGCGGTCGGCCAGGTCCAAATCCCGGTGGGAAATGAGGACGTATTTCCCGTACCGTTCCACCAGCGGCCTCCCCCCATAAAACCCGAGATAGTATGCCGGGACCGAGCCCACCAGGCAGCCGAACGCTCCTGCCAGGCCTGTCCGGAAAAGTTCAAAATCCCCCCGAAAGACCAGGTAACCGGAGAAAGGCATGATGATCTCCGATGGGAGAGGGATGCAGGCGCTCTCGATCCCCATGAGAATCACAATCCCCAGGTATCCCGAAGAAGAGATCATGTCGATGATGAATTTGGCGAGGACTTCGATAATCCGGGCAATCATTTCATCCCTTCCAGAAAATCCAGAAGATTACCGTCGCGGCTAGGATGAGCCGGTAGCCGACAAAAAGATTCAGGGTGTGACCTCGCAAGTAACGCATGAGAAAAGCGATGGCCAGGTATCCTACCGCCGCGGAGGAGATGAAGCCGATGGCGATCAAAAGCCAATCCCCTTCCCCGGTGGAGAAAAGATGGCGGCTCTGCAGGACGGTCGCGCCGGCGTTGGCCGGAGTGGACAGGAGAAAGGAGATCCGGGTGGCTGCTTCCCGCCGGTAGCCCCGGAACAGACCGGTGGTAATGGTGATGCCGGAACGGGAGACACCGGGAAGAAGGGCCACAGCCTGAGCCAAGCCGATGACCATCGCATCTTTGAGGGTGATCGTTTCCAGCGTACGGGAGAGACGATTTCGCCTTTCGGCATAGATCATCAGGAAACTGACGAAAACCAGGGGGAGAGTGATCAGAACCGGACTTCGGAAGGTGCTTTCGATCGTTTTTTCCAAAAGGAAACCCGCGATCCCGGCGGGAATCGTGGCCAGGATAATATAAAGAACGAGTCGTTCTTGGAAATCCCCCGCTTTCCTTTTGATCAGGATTCGAAAGAAACCGCCGACCATTTCCAGCCAGTCCCGCCAGAAATACCAGAGAATGGCCAGAAGAGTCCCGGCATGGAGGGTCACGTCAAAAGGAAGGCTGTCCAAGAGGGGGTTATTCCACTGGAAGAACCAGGGAAAGAGGATCAGGTGTGCCGAACTGCTGATGGGCAGAAATTCCGTCAGGCCCTGCAGGATACCCAGAAGAAGGGCCTGAAAAGGAGGGGAGGACAGCTCCATGATTCAGTTCTTTTCTCCCCTCGGTGGTTTATCGGAGATGACAGAAATTCTCACCTTCCGGGTATCCTTTCCACAACTATTCATGTTTATTATGTTTATCATCAAGTTTGAGGGATGAAATGTCAAGAAATATTTGATTTTTTGGCTTTTCCCGGAGCATGAAGAATTGATAAAATAGAAGCCAAAAACTTGCCGGAGCATCTGAATAGATAGAGGAGGGAAATATTTCTTTGTTCGAGAAACGCGCGGCTTTCGTTCGTTTATCAGTTTTTCGGTGAAGGGGGGTAAAATGCAAGAGACCGTGGAAATCGTTTGCCCCAAATGTAGTGCCGTGAATCGGGTGCAGGGTGACCGGCTGAGCGACCATCCCAAATGCGGCAAGTGCAAAGAAGACCTGTTTGGCGCCCACCCGGTGGAGCTCACTACGGAGACCTTTGAGAGGACCATCACACGTACGGGAATCCCGGTAGTCGTTGATTTCTGGGCCTCCTGGTGCGGTCCCTGCAAGATGATGGCCCCTGTTTACCAGCAGGCCGCCGCGCGCCTGGAGCCGAGGGTCCGCCTGGCCAAGGTGAACACCGAGACGGAACAAATGCTGGCCAGCCAATTCAGAATCCAGAGCATTCCCACCCTGGTCATCTTCAAAAACGGAAAAGAAGTGGCCCGCCAGCCCGGGGCCATGGAACTGAACTCTCTTTTGCGATGGGTACAGACATATGCCTGATTCCCTATCCGCTGAACATCTTTTTTTATCCCCCTCGAAAAAATCGATTCAGTTCTTTTTTACGTCATTCCGGCGAAAGCCGGAATCCAGTGTTTTCAAGGTGTTACGAACTTACTGGACCCCGGTTTTCACCGGGGTGACGGCTGAAAACCAATTTTTTCACAGCTTCGGGGAGGGTCAGGGTGGGGGTGATAATAACTTGAAAGATAGGAATGGTGATATGGAAGGAAAAGATTGTTATCAACAGCTGAAAGAATTTGCTTTCCAGCAAGGGGCTTCGCTTTTTGGGGCGGCCGATATTAGCGGGCTTCCGGAACGGCAATGTTCGTTGCCGGCGAAAACTTTGAAGGGGCTGGACAAAGCAGTATCGATCGCCTTTCATCTCTCCGACCGCGTCCTCGAAGACATCGTAGACGGGCCCACCAGGCTCTATTTCTTCCATTACCAGCGGGCCAATATGCTCCTGGATGAGATGGGTTTGAGGATCATGAATTTCATCCAGGACCGCGGCTGGGATGCCCTTCCCATCCCAGCCTCCCAGATCATCGATTGGGAAAAGCAGTGGGCCCATGTTTCCCACAAACACCTCGCCGCCAGAGCGGGGATCGGCTGGATCGGCCGGAACAACCTCCTGGTAAGCTCTCAATTCGGGTCGCGCCAGCGGCTGATCACCGTTCTCACCAACATGCCGCTAAAACTCGATAGGCCTTTGCCATGGGGCTGCGGGGAGTGCCAGGCCTGCGTCTCCTCCTGTCCCTCCCAGTCCATCAAGGAGAGGCCGGAGGATTTCGACCATGTAGGCTGCTTTCAGATGATGAAGGTCCTGGTGAAAAAAGCGGGAATCAGCCAGAACATCTGCGGGCTATGCGTGAAGGCGTGCCGGCCTAAAAAACCTGTTGCCGGTTCCAGGTTGCCAGTTTCAGGTTAAGGGTATTTAACCGGCAACCTGCAACTGGCAACCGGCAACGCCTTTTAAATCACTTTTTCCTTCCTCAATCTTTCCACTTCTCCTTTCGGGTATCCCAAAACTCCCGTGAGAATCTCTTCGGTGTGCTGCCCCAAGGTCGGCGGGGGGAGTTCGACCGCGCCGGGCGTACGGGAGAGTTTTACCGGAATGCCGGTGACCTTGATTTTTCCGCAGGTGGGGTGGTCGACTTCTTTGACCATTTCCAGGGCGTAGGCCTGTTCCGAGGTAAGAGTCTGGTCGAGCGACCAGATGGGACCGTTGGGAACCCCCAAGGCGTCCAGTTTTTTCTGCAGGTCTTTCACTTTCAAGGCCTTCATTTTCTCTTCTATGAGGGCAGTCAGGGCCTCGCGGTTCTTTACCCGGATCCCGTTGTTCAGAAACCGCGGATCTTTGATTAACTCGGGAAGCCCGATGGCTTGGCAGGCTTGGGCATACAGATTATCGTTGCCCGCGGCAATATTGATGTACCCGTCCTGGCAATGGAAGCTTTCATAAGGGGCAATCAAGGGATGGCGGTTCCCCTCGGGTTTAGGAGGAATCCCGGTGGCGAAGTATCGGCCGGCCTGGAAGGTCAACTGGGCCACCATGGTTTCAAAGAGAGAGGTCTCCACCACCTGTCCCTCCCCGGTTTTTTCCCGGTGGTAGAGGGCCGTTAGAATGCCATAAGCCGCAAACATGCCGGAGTTGATGTCGGCAAGGGCGACCCCGACCTTGATCGGACCCCCTCCCAATTCGCCGGTAAAGGACATAAAACCGCTCATGCCCTGGGCGATCAAGTCAAAACCGGGCTTCTGAGCATCCGGCCCCTTCGTGCCGAAGCCGGTAATGGAACAGAAGATCACTTTCGGGTTGATGGCCTTGAGGGTTTCGTAGGGGAACCCCATCTTTTTCATCACCCCGGGCCGGAAGTTTTCCACCACCACATCCGAGACCTTGATCAAGTTGGTAAGGATTTTCTTGGCCCCCTCCGAGCGCAGGTTCAGGGTCATGCTTTTCTTGTTTTTGTTGCAGGAGAGATAGTAGGCGCTTTCCTTCCCGATGAAAGGCGGCGCCCAGGCCCGGGAGTCATCGCCTCCGTCCGGAGACTCCACCTTGATCACTTCCGCGCCCATGTCGCCCAGCATCATCGTGCAGTACGGGCCGGCCAACGCCCGGGTGAGGTCCAGTACCCGTATTCCGGCAAGAGGTCCAGCCATGAAAAATCTCCTTTACAGAGGGATTTAGGAATCTTTTACCACGGAGTTCATAAGACGTCAATTAAACCATCCCCAGGTTTTTCAGGATCTCTTCCGTATCCTGGCCTACATCCGGACAGGCTTTTTGGATTTTACAGGGCGTCCGGGAGAATTTCATCGGCGTGCCGGTTAAATCCTTCCAGTGGGCCTGGCATTTTGGGGTCTCATTTATTTTCTCTTTTGACAAGCCTGGTTAAGGATCTTTCCTGGGTTGCCCTCTATTTCAAAGATAGGGTCTATTCCCCGCCTACAGCGGTATATTTCCATGCCGCCGGGGAGGCTTCTCTTCTCTCTTGCCTTTGAGGGAACGGAAAGCCTTGATCAGGCGCAGGCGGGTGTCCCCGGGTTCGATCACGTCGTCAATGCACATGGTCTCGGCCATGCGGTAGGGATTGGCGAAACGGTCCCGGTACTCCCGGATCTTCTCCTGCAGGAGGGCGGCCGGATCCGCCGCCGCTTTCAATTCCCGGCTGTAAAGAAGCTTGGCCGCCTGTTCCGCTCCCATGACGGCGAACTCGGCAGTGGGCCAGGCATAGGCGATATCGGTTCCATGGGCATTATGGCCGCCCATGGCCCAGTGGCCTCCGCCGTAAGCCTTGCGGAGGGTGATGGCCACCTTGGGGACGGTTGATTCGCAGAAGGCGTAGAGAAGTTTAGCCCCATGGCGGATGATCCCCGTGTGCTCCTGCTGGACCCCGGGAAGATAACCGGGGGTATCGACCAGAAAGAGGAGCGGGATGTTGAAGCCATCGCAAAAGCGAATGAACCGGGCGCTCTTGTCCGAAGAATCCACGGTAAGAGAACCGCCCAGGAACATGGGCTGGTTGGCGACGACCCCGATGGACATTCCTCCCAACCGGGCGAAGCCGGTGACGATATTCCTGGCGAAGTCAGGTTTGGCCTCCATGAAGTCGCCCCCATCCACGATTTTCCGGATGACCTTCCGGATGTCGTAGGCGCGCTGGGGATTCGAAGGGACCAGATCCTCCAATTCGGCAACCGATCGATCCACGGGGTCATCATTGGGCCGATCCGGGGGCAGCTCCCGGCAGTTGGGGGGAAAAAAGCCCAACAGTCTTCGGATCTGTTGGAAACATTCCTGCTCGTTGGCAACCAGAAAATCAGCCGCCCCGGTGATCTGGGTACAAACCTTCGCCCCGCCGAGCTTGTCAAAGGTGATCTCCTCCCCGGTGATTTCCCGGATGATGGCCGGACCGGTGATGAACATCTCTCCCTGGCCTTCGACGATGAAGACGAAGTCCGTCAGGGCCGCGCCGTAGACCGCGTAACCGGCGCAGCGGCCCAGGATGGCGGTGATCTGGGGAACAACCCCGGAGGCAAGAGTGTTGCTGTAAAAGACAGACAGCGCATAGGCGGTCTTGTCCGTACCCTCCTGGATTCTACCCCCGGATGAATCGTTCAGCTGGATTAGTGGGGATCCGTTTTTCACCGCCTGATCGATGGTCAATGCTATTTTCCGAATATGAGAGCTGGTCCCCGACCCCCCCATGATCAGGCTGTCATTGGCCGTCACGTAGGCCCGCTGCCCCTCGATGCTCCCCCAACCCACAACCGCCCCGTCTCCCGGAAAACGCTTGCGGTCCAGGCCGAAATCCCGGCCGGTGGGCTCGGCGAAAGGGTACTGTTCAACGAATGTGCCCGGGTCAAGAAGGGCCTCGATCCGCTCCCGGGCGGTCAAAATGCCTTTCCGGTGGACTTCCTCGACTTTTTCCTGCCCGGCAGCGGCATGGGCTTGAGCCCGGCGTTCCCGCAGCTTCTTAATTGCCTCTTGCATCCCCTCATCCTTGGCCAATTTCCAACCTCCTGTGCATATTTAATGGGTTGATCCATAGGGCGGCCAGCCAGAAAAGAATTAAGAAACAATCTTTTCGGCGAATAAATGCTGGATTTCTTCCCGAGAGAACCCAAATTTTTGCAGAACTTCTCCGGTATGTTCCCCCAGAAGGGGGGGTGGGAGAAAGACCTCCGGGGAATTCTCCGATAGCTGAACCGGCAGTCCGGTCATGGGAATCCTGCCTGTCTTGGGATGGTCGACTTCCAGGAACATCTTCTGATGAAAGACCTGAGGGTCTTTGAATACCTGGTCGATGGTGTAAATCGGGCCGCAGGGAATCCCCGCCTGATTGAATGCCTCAACCCATTCCGCTTGTGTTGTTGGGGCTAAGGCCTTTTCGATCAGTTTGTTGAGCTCCGGGCGGTTCTTGACTCGGTCGTTGTTTTTTTGGAATCTTTCATCCGTTTCCAGCTCCGGCCGGGCAATAACCCGGCAGAAATTCTTCCACATAGTCTCGGTCCCAACGGCGATATTCATGGGCTTGTCTTTAGTCTGGTAAACGCCATAAGGAGAGATAACCGGATGGTGGTTTCCCGCGGGCCCCGGCGGCTGGCCGGTGGCGAAGTACTTACCGGCCTGCATGGTAAGAATTGCCACGGTTGCTTCGAGGATCGAGGTGGTCACCCATTGTCCTTTTCCGGTTCTCTCCCGGGCATAAAGCGCGCTCAGGATCCCGTAGGTAGCAAAGAGGGCGGTGATGATATCCCCGATGGCCAATCCAACCCGAAGCGGCCCGGATTCTTCGGTGCCGGTAATACTCATC
>JAPLIW010000344.1 GCA_026388915.1 Deltaproteobacteria bacterium | reverse complement strand
GGGGCCTCGTGGACCACCACGGCCCTACCGGTCTTGCGCACCGATTCCAGAAAGGAATCTTCATCCATGGGGGAGATGGTGCGCAGATCGATGACCTCCGCTTGGATCCCTGCTCCATCGGCCATCTCCGCCGCCCGGAGGACTTCCCGGACCATGGAGCCCCAGGTGATGACGGTTATGTCTTTGCCCTCCCGAACCACTTTAGCTTCGCCGATGGGGATAGTGTAGGATTCATCCGGAACTTCTTCTTTGATGGCCCGGTAGATGCGTTTGGGCTCGAAGAAGAGGACCGGATCGGGGTCCCGGATCGCGGAAATGATGAGTCCCTTGGCATCGTAAGGGGTGGAGGGAATGACGACCTTCACCCCCGGGGTGTGGGCGAAAAAAGCTTCCGGGCTGTCCGAATGGTGCTCCGGGGCATGGATTCCTCCGCCCCAGGGGGACCGGATCACGAGGGGGCAGGTGAATCGTCCCCGGGAACGGTTCCGGATTCGTGAGGCATGGTTCATTATCTGATCCATGGCCGGGGGTAGAAAGCCTTCGAATTGGATCTCCGCCACCGGTTTGAGCCCCTTCACCGCCATGCCGATGGCCACCCCCACGATCCCCGACTCTGCCAGGGGGGTGTCGATGACCCGGTCCGCCCCGAATTTCAGCTGAAGTCCTTCGGTGACCCGGAAGACCCCGCCTTCCTTCCCCACATCTTCCCCCAAAAGGACAACGGAGGGATCCCTTTCCATTTCCAGCATCAGCCCGTGGTTAATCGCTTCCACCAGATTCCGCTTGGGCATCCCTTATCCCTCCTTTTCCTTCAAGAAATTCAGGTAGTCTTCCATCTGTTCTTTCAACGAGGGAGGAAGGTCGGCGAAGGTATAGAGGAACATTTCTTCCGGGTCGGGAAGCGCCACGGCTTCGGCTTCCTGGATGGCCTGGTTCAGGGTTTTTCCCGCCTCCATTTTCCATTTGGCCTCCAGGCCCTCATTCCAAAGCGCCTTTCCGCCGAGGTATGTCTGGAGTCTCAGCATGGGATCGAGTTTCTTCCACTCTTCCACCTCGGCATCTTCCCGGTATTTGGTGGGGTCGTCCGCCGTGGTGTGGGGGCCGAAACGATAGGTTACGGCTTCTATAAAAGTTGGGCCGGAGCCGGAAACGGCCCTTTCGCGGGCCTCCCGGGTGGCGGCATAAACGGCAAGCAGGTCATTTCCATCCACTTGGATTCCGGGAAAGCCGTAGGCGATCGCTTTCTGAGCGATGGTCTTGGAGGCGGTCTGCTTCTTCCGGGGAACGGAAATGGCGTACTGGTTGTTCTGGCAGAAGAAGATGGTGGGAGTGTTCAGGACGCCGGCGAAGTTCATGGCCTCGTGGAAATCTCCCTCGGAAGTGGCACCGTCGCCGAAATAGGCAATGGTGCAGATTTTCTCCTTCTGCTGCTTGGCAGCATAGGCCGCGCCGACGGCATGGAGCGGGTGCGTTCCCACGGGAACAGCGATGGGAAAGACATTTACCCCTGAGGGGACTTTCTGCCCCATCTCGAATCCCATCCAGTAGAGATAGATGTTCCGAAGCGGGACCCCGTGAAGGTAGAGAACCCCCGTCTCCCGGAAAGAGGGAAAGATCCAGTCAGCCTTCTGGAGGGCGTGGGCGCTGCCCGCCTGGGCGGCCTCCTGCCCGATCACCGGGGCATAGGTGCCCAGCCTGCCCTGGCGCTGGAGCGCAAGGGCTTTCTGGTCGGCCAGGCGGATCAGGACCATTTGGCGGTAGAGGCTCTGGATCGTCTGGTCGCTCAGGTCGGGCCGGAGGGATTCATCCAGGCGCCCGTCCGGGTGGAGGATCCGCAGCATCTCCCCCTTCAAAGGATCAAATTTTTCGATCATTGTGTCTCCTTCGATCTTGGTCCCCGGGGCGCTCGGCTCTGCGCCCTCCAAAGATGAAAAAATATTTCAACCGCCGAGCACGCAGAGACCGCAGAGCCTTTCTTCCAAAAGACGAAAGACAAAAACCATTATATGCATATTTCATCCTCTCTGCGTCCTCCCGGGTCTCTGCGGTTTGTGGTTCTTTTCTCCTTTTGAGGAAAGAAATCTTTCTTTCTCCGGATCCTTCGGGGATGAAGACAAGAGGATGATCGAAGAGGAAGCGGAGAGCGCAGAGATCCTTTTCTGAAAGCCCCTGGGGAGTTTTGGCCTTGCGGAAAGCGTTGGAAATAGAATTCCTTTTCCCCTTGCATGCTGGGCCTTGAGCCTTTTCCCGTTTTTATCTCTGCGAGCTCTGCGACCTCTGTGGTTAAGTTTTTTCATTGCTCAAAAAATCATAAAAATCTTTTCATCCGTGTTTATCCGCGTTCATCCACGTCCCATGAGTTTTTTTAATCCGCATTCCGCATTTGTCATATTCCCGGTTCCGTCATCTTCCACGGGTCAAGAATCTTCTCCAGCGTTTTGGCCGGCAGCACGCGCCTTTGCATGGCGATTTCCCGGACGGTCTTGCCGGTCTTGTAAGCCTCCCGGGCGATTTCGGCGGCCCGATCATGGCCGATATGCGGGCTCAGGGCGGTAACCATGGCCAGGCTCTTTTCAACCATCTCCCGGCACCGCTTCTCATCGGCTTTCAGGCCCTTCACGCATTTCTGGGTGAATACTTTTGTAGCGTTGCTGAGAAGGTGAATCGACTGGAGAAGATTGTAAGCCATCACCGGCATCATGACGTTCAGCTCAAAATTCCCGGACATCCCGGCGACCGTGACGGTCAAATCGTTTCCGATCACCTGGGCGCAGACCTGGCAGAGCGCCTCAGGAATGACCGGGTTCACCTTCCCGGGCATGATGGAAGAGCCGGGCTGTACCGGGGGAATCACGATTTCCCCGATCCCGCATCTGGGCCCTGAACCCAGCCAGCGGATGTCGTTGGCGATCTTCATCAGGCTCACGGCCGCGGTTTTCAACGCCCCGTTGGCTTCCACGACGGCATCCTTCGCCCCCTGGGCCTCAAAATGATTTTCCGCTTCGCGGAAGGCGAGACCGGTCATTTCGTTGATTTCCCGGATTACCAGGCGGGCAAACCGGGGATGGGTGTTGATGCCGGTACCCACGGCTGTTCCACCAAGGGCCAGCTCCGCCAGGCGGGTTCCGGCTGTCTCCAACCTGCGCCGCCCATGTTCCACCATGCTTGCATACCCGCCGAACTCCTGGCCCAGGCGGATGGGGGTGGCATCCTGCAGGTGGGTGCGGCCGATTTTGAGCACCGAATTGAATTCTCTGGCTTTTTTCCCCAGGACCAGCTGAAGCGAATTCAAGGCCGGCAGCAGACGATTCTGAATCCCTTCGAGGGCGGATATATGGATGGCGCTCGGGATTACGTCATTGCTGGACTGCCCCAGGTTTACATGGTCGTTGGGATGGACCGGCTTCTTTTCTCCCACCTTCCCCCCCAGGATCTGGTTGGCCCTATGGGCGATCACTTCGTTGGCGTTCATGTTGGTCGAGGTCCCGGAGCCGGTTTGAAAGATGTCCAGCACAAAATGGTCGTCCAACTTCCCTTCCAGTACTTCCCGGGCAGCGCGCAAAATCGCTCTGCCCAATTTGGGGCTCAGCAGGCGGAGCTTCAGGTTCGTTTCCGTCGAGGCAGTCTTAATTACCCCCAGGGCCTTGATGAATTCCCGGGGGAAGCGCAGGCCGCTGATGGGAAAGTTCTCATAAGCCCTCTGGGTCTCAGGCCCCCAGTAGGCCTGCCGGGGGACTCTTATCTCTCCCATGGAATCTCTTTCCATCCGGTGGCGTTTGGTCTTCATGGTTCGGGATCCTTTCTCTTCTATCCCGGTGGAATTCCGAAGCCGGGGAGACTAGCTAAGGGGTTGTTTCAATTATTAAATTGAATCGGGCAGCTAAAGAAATATATACGGGAAATCGTGTATTTTCATCCGAATAGGACTGTATTTTTGGGCGGCTTGCGGGGAGGGGGAAACCGGGGGCATGGGCCAAATAACAGTTGAAGGAATCCCGGATAGCGGATATATTCCATATACTCAAGAAAAACACACGTGGATATTTCAGGGGCGACCACCCAAAACGCGTGACTCCGTAAGGGCACGATGTCCCGCCCAGGCGGGATGCCCCTACAAGTGCTTTTCCGGCAAAATTTCTCAATCCTAGGCTTTGTTCGAAAGGTACGTGATTCATCCCGTGGGCGGGTAAAATGAAAAATCTTGAAATTTGCCAAGAAATCTTGTTTGGCCAATCCATCTCTGAAATCCCCCCCCAACCCCCCTTTCATAAAGGGGGGGTAGGGGGGATTTCTGGCAGGGCCGTGGTCCTAGGGAAAATCCTGGCTACTGGTTGGGGCTCTGCCAATCTGCGAATAACTCCTGAAAAGTGATCAATCACGTACTTTTCGAACAAAGCCCAATCCTAAGATGATTTAAAAGGAGGAAAATATGATGACTCAAACGTATCAGTTCAAGGCCCCCCCGGTGATTGTGAACGGTCCCGGGGCGGCGAAAGAAGTCGGGAACTTTGCCAAGGGACTCGGCAAGAAAGCCCTGCTCGTCACCGACGCCAATCTGGAAAAGATCGGCCTCCCCAATGAGGTAAAAAAATCGCTGGAGATGGCCGGGGTTCCCTTCGCCATTTTCAGCAGAGTCGTAATCGAGCCCACCCAGGACAACGTCGAAGAGGGTTTGAAGGCCTACAAGGAGGCCGGGGTTGACTTCTTAATTGCCGTAGGGGGCGGGAGCTCGATGGATACGGCCAAGGCGATCGGCGCGCTGGCTGCCAATACGGGGAAAATCAGCGACTTCATGGGGGCCAACAAGATTCCCAAACCCGCGGCTCCGCTCATTGCGATCCCCACGACGGCGGGAACAGGCAGTGAAGTGACCCCTTTCACCATCATCACGGACACCGCCAAGGACGTGAAGATGCTCATCGCCAGCCCCAACATCCTACCCCGGGTGGCCCTCGTTGATCCCTTGATGACTCTAACCATGCCCCAGGACATCACCGCCGCCACGGGCCTGGATGCCCTTACCCATGCGATCGAGGCCTACGTCTCCGTGAAGGCTCAACCGGTCACCGACACTCTGGCCCTCCGGGCCATCCGGCTCATCGCCGCCAACCTCCGGCAGGCTTGGTCCAACGGGGATCATCTGGAGGCTCGAACCAACACGCTGATCGGGTCGCTTCACGCGGGGCTGGCCTTCGCCAACTCCTCCGTGGCCCTGGTTCACGGGATGGCCCGGCCCATCGGGGCCTATTTCCATGTGCCTCACGGGATTTCCAATGCGTCCCTCCTGCCCACAGTAATCGAATTCAGCATCCTCGGCAACCCGAAGAAATATGCGGATATTGCCGAGGCCATGGGAGAAATCACCGAAGGGCTTTCCGTCCTGGACGCCGCCTACCTGGCGGCTGATGCGACCCGGCGGCTGAATGATGACCTGAAAGTCCCCACCCTCAGCGGGCTCGGCGTGGAGGAGAAGAAATTCAACGCCGTGGTAAAGCAGATGGCCGCCGACGCCATCGCCAGCGGAAGCCCGGGCAACAACCCAAGGAAGGCAACCCAGGATGAGATAGTGGAGCTGTACAAGAAAGCGTACTAAAGAGCGAAGAGCAGAGAGCAGAGAGCAGAGAGCAGAGAGCAGAGAGCAGAGAGCAGAGAGCAGAGAGCAGAGAGCAGAGAGCAGAGAGCCCTCTGTGCCAATGATGATGAGACACCGACCCCTGTTAAATTACTGTAGAGGGTGGAAAGGTGCTCAGAGTATGATAAGTGAGAAGATTAGAACCGCACATGGAATGGAAGGAGCCCGTAGGGCGACTGGAATTCCCTGTGCGGCGACTGCCGCCCAGGGGGCCCATTCCATGCCATCTCTGCTGGTCAATCCACCCGATCCGGAAGTTCCGGAGAAAGCCGTTCGCCGTCGTTTCACCGCC
>JAPLIW010000731.1 GCA_026388915.1 Deltaproteobacteria bacterium | reverse complement strand
TTCAGCATGTGGCTAAATGGGTCGCAAGGATCAATCAGCCTCCTCGAATTCCTGAATTCCTGAGACGGGCCTTCACCTATCTCCGAATGGGCAGGCCGGGACCGGTTGTCCTGGAGCTTCCCCAGGATGTGGCCCTGGCCGATTTGGAAGACCCCACCCCAAGCTACCAAGGGGTCCAGGCTTCCAGGTCCTTGGCCGATCCACAAAATATTAAGACGGCCCTGAAAGCCATCCTGGCTGCGAAGAATCCTCTTCTCCATGCCGGCCTGGGCGTCCTGTATTCCGAGGCGTGGGGGGAGCTGAAGGAATTTGCGGAGTTCCTGCAAATCCCGGTTATGACCACTCTTCCCGGCAAGAGCTGTTTTCCCGAAAATCATCCCCTTTCCCTGGGATGCGGCGGCCTCTCCGGCTCGAAGGTGGTCGCTCAATTTCTTTCCGAATGCGACCTCATCTTCGCGGTCGGGAGCAGCATGTCCATCTCCTTTTTCGCCGCCCCCATTCCCCCGGGGAAAACTGCAATCCAGCTGACGATTGACGAAAGAGATCTGAACAAAGATTATCCGGTCCATATTCCCCTGATGGGGGATGTAAAATTAACTTTGCGGGAGATGATCGAAGAAGTCAAACGCATGGCCGGAAAAGAGGGGAGAAAAGGGGATGAAGCGGTGGCGCGGAAAATCAAGGCGGCCAGGGAGGGATGGCTGAACGAGTGGATGCCCCTGCTGACTTCCGATGAAGTCCCGGTCAATCCCTACCGGGTCATCTGGGACGCCCAAAAAGCCCTGGATCTCAGCAGCACGATTGCCACTCACGACGCGGGGAACCCGAGGGATCAAACGGCTCCCTTCTGGCTCGCCGAAAAACCCAACAGCTACATCGGGTGGGGAAAATCCACCCACCTGGGATACAGCCTTCCCCTGGCCTTGGGGGCCAAAGTGGCCATGCCGCAGAAAACGGTCGTTAATATCATGGGCGATGCGGCCTTCGGGATGAGCGGCATGGAGATCGCCGCCGCGGCGCGGAACAAAATCGCCACTTTGACGATCCTCCTGAACAACTCCTGCCTGGGAGGATACGAGAAGCATATCCCCATCGCCACAAAACTGTACGGCACAAGATTCCTCGGCGGCGACTACTGCAAAACGGCCGAAGGGCTGGGGGCGTATTCCGAGCGGATCGATCACCCGAAGGATATCATTGCGGCCGTCCGGCGGGCGGTGGAGAAGACCAAAACCGGAAAGCCCGTGGTGCTGGAAGTGATAACCAAAGAAGAAAACCGCCTGGCCAAGTATTGGTGAGATTTTGGGTGTCAGGTCTACACTCTTGACGCGACGGCAACCCTCCCGATTAGAAGAATAAAGGGCGGGTCAAGAGTGTAGACCTGACACCCTCATTTTTTGGTGAGGTTCTCTTTCCACGCCCGGGGCCGGGTGTTTTCGTCCCAGATCTTGTGGCGGGCGAAATAATGCTGGCGGAGGTTGAGGGGCAGGTAGGCGAGGTAAGGATAGAGGGCCGGCCAGAAACCCATCCGCTTCCGGATGGAGGAAAAGTTGTAGAACTCCTTCCAGACCCACTTCCAGCCTTCCCGCAGCTGCTCCGGCTCCATGAGTTTAGGCCGGTAGTGGGGGGCCAAAACCTCCTGGTTGGGCGCGAGCCACCACTGATCCCGCAGAAGTCGCCCCTCCGCCCGCAGCCGGCTATAGAGGCGGGTTCCGGGGTAGGGGGTCAGCATGGCGAACTGGGCCATGATGATCTTGTTGGCGACGGCGAACTCCACGGTGCGCTCGAAGACCGAGGGGTCGTCGAAGTCGAACCCGAATACGAAAGCGGCATAGGTGATGATGCCCTGATCGTGCAATTTCCGGATCACTTCCCCGTACCGCTCCGGGTGGTTCTGAGGCTTTCCGATGGTCTTCAACTGGGGACTCAGTGACTCGAAGCCGATGAACAGGCCCTTGCAGCCGCTCTTACGCAAAACCTTGAGATTCTCCTCGTCATCCAGCCCGGCCAGGGAAGCCTGCCCGACCCATTTCAATTTCAGGGGTTCCAGGGCGGTAAAGAGCTTCCGGAAATAGGGGGCATCGCCGATCACGTTGTCGTCAGCGAAGAGAATCCCCCACCGGGTCAGCCCCTGAATCTCGGCCACAACTTTATCCATTTCCCGCATCCGGAAACGGTTCCCAAAAGTTGAGTGCACGGAGCAGAAATCGCAAAAGAAGGGACATCCCCGGGTGGTCTGCACCACATCCATGGGGATGTAGCTCCGGTAATGAGCGTTGAAGATCTCCCGCCGGGGAATGGGAGAAGAATTCATGTCCGCCGCCCGGTCCTGCCGGTAAAGCCGCTGCAGGCGCCCCGTTTGAAAGTCCGCCATGACCCGAGGCCAGAGATCTTCCGCTTCTCCGATCACCACCGCGTCCGCATGGGCCGAAGCCTCTTCCGGGAGAACCGTGGGGTGGATTCCCCCCAGAACCACCTTGACTCCCTTTGCCCGGCAGGCATCGGCAATCTGGTATGCCCGGTGGGCGGTTTTCGACATCACCGAGATGGCCACCAGGTCCGCACCCCGGAAGCCGTTGTTCAGGTCCACGGGGCGGATCTGGTCGTCGGAAAATCCCACTTCAACATCCGGGGGGCTAAGAGCTGCAAGTGTGGCGAGGGCCAATGGGGTCAGGCGGGCGCTGTCTCCCGCGGAGGGAGAGACGAGTTCAATTCTCATGATTTATTCTTACATGAAGAAAAGGGACAAGGCAACTGCTTCTTCCAGCCCCAGGCTCATTGTTTGTACTTTCCAAGCATTGATGATCTCGTAAAAAGTCTCTTGGAGCGTCACCCCGGCGAAAGCCGGGGTCCAGAACATCTTGAAATAACTGGATTCCGGCTTTCGCCGGAATGACGAATTCTATGGAATTGCGACTTTTTACGAGTTCATCAAGCATCGATTCCGAAGTGTTTGACGATTTCCTCTAACAAAAAAGCTCAACATCTCCTGCCGGAGAGGTTGAGCTTTGATCGTTCCCTTCCCCTCAAATAGGACCGAACAAGAGGACCCTTTAATCTTCGGCCCGAAATTTGAATGAGATGTTGACTCTGGATCGGTAGGCGGTGACTTTCCCTTTTTCAATGGTCATATCCAGCTTGATGATTTCGGCAACCCTCAGGTCTTCTAGGCTTTTGCCGGCGGTCTCCACGGCGTTTTTGGCGGCATCCTCCCAGGAGCTCTTGCTCGTCCCCACAACCTCGATGATTTTGTAGATACTCCCAGCCATCACCAAGCCCTCCTTTCCCGAGATTTTGGTTGCCCGGCAACCAGGGACATTTTAGCATTTTTCGTGTCGCATTCAACACCCAAAAAAAGAAGCAAAGGGAATCGGTTCTCCCGGGCCTTACCGCGGATTTGAAATCAAATCCCTCCCCGGCCCCGGGTCAAGGTTGATCGGGGTGGTCGTGGTGGTGGGGTAAAGCGTGAAGATGGCCATGGCGATGGATAAATCCCTCATGCTCGTGGGCGTGTTCATGGATCAGGTTCACCCGCAGGAGGAGGTCCAGGTCATTCAGAATCTCATCCGAGGGGCCCTCGGCGACGAGGGCATGATCTTCACCCATAACGTAGGCCCGATCGGCGATTTCTTCCAGAATGGAGAGGTCGTGGGTCGCGGTTACGATGGTTTTGCCGAGGGAGTGCAACTCGTCCAAGACCTCCACCAGCCATACCTGGGTCCGCGGGTCCAAGCCGGCCGTGGGTTCGTCGAGGAGAAGGACATCGGGGTTCAAGGCCAGCACCGAGGCGAGGGCGACTTTCTTTTTCTCCCCTCCGCTCAGCTGGTGCGGGGAGCGGCGGGCGATCTTTTCCAGGTTGAGCATGCCGAGCATCTCCCGGCACTTCTCCAAAACTTCTTCCCGGGAAAAGTCGAGCTGCAGGGGGCCGAAGGCGATTTCGTCGAAGACCGTGGGACAGAAGAGCTGCACGTCGGGGTTCTGGAAAAGCAGGCCCACGCGCCGGCGAAAAAAGGCGGTGAACGAGGCCTCGCGAAATTGGTCTTCGGTGAGCTTTTGGCCGAAGGCATAGGCTTCTCCCTTGGTGGGAAAGAGGAGCCCTCCCAGGATTTGCATCAGGGTCGACTTCCCGCAGCCGTTAGACCCCAGGATGGCAATCCGCTCGCCGGCATTAACCCGGAGATGGACGGATTGAAGCGCCCGATGGGTTCCTCCGTATAAAAACTCGACGTCGCGCAGGTCGTAAACCCGCCGATCGCCGGATGGATCTTGAATCATCATTCGGTCATACCCTTCCTCCCCAGAGGAAAAGAATCAGAAGGGCAACGGAGCCCCCCATCCAGAGCCCATCCCCAGGGCGCAATTGAAAAACAGAAAGGATTCGGACCTCCCCCTGGTACCCCCGGGCGGTCATGGCCCGGTGGACCTCACCACTCAGCTGCAAAGATCGCCCGAAAAGCGCGCCCATCTGGCCGGCGATCCATCTCTGCTCGGTCCGGGTCTTCTGGGGGCGAAGGGTCCGGCTCTTTTTGGCCATATGCATGTCCCGGACGATTTGACCGAGGAGCATGAGATAGCGCAGGGTCATGCCGAAGGTTTGGACATAGATCGCCGGGACTCGCAGCGAACGGAGCGCTTTGAAGAGATCCGCCCAGGGGGTGGTCAGAGTCAGGAGCAGGATGAAGGACAGGGAGGCCCCCACTCGCCCCACCAGCAGCGAGGCCGCATGGATTCCCGGCCAGGTGAGGGTAATCTCGGCGGGGATTCTGTAAGGGCCCCAATGATATTCTTTGCTCAAGGAGAACAAAAGGACTGCCGGATCTCCGGGGGTAAAGATGTTCAAAGTGGCCGGCAGGGCGATGATCCCGGCGAAGAGAGGAAGAACCAGCCAGACCCTCCGGAGGAAAAACCAGAAGGGGATTCGAGAAAAAAGGGCGAGCCCCAGGCTCACTCCGTATAAGGCCAGAATCCAGGGAAGGGAGTGAAGGAGGCTGATCGTGACCACATAAAGGAGGAGGGTGATCAATTTCACCCGAGGGTCGAGCTTCTGGAGAAAGCCCTCCTTCTGGGAATGGATTTCGGCAAAGAGGAAGTACTCCACCAAGTCGGCCACGGCCCGGAGGGTTCGATCCAGAAAAGGGAGCCGCATTTTTCGGCCCCCCAGAACGGGATCCGGATGATAGGCCAGGCCGCCGTTCCCGCGAAACCAGGGAGGAAGCATCATGATTTCGAGCCCTCCGCCCTCGGGCTCGGGCCTGGCAGCAGAAACATCAGGACCCCTTAACCGGGGGATCTTTTTTCCCCATGAATTTCCCCAGAAGGAGGGTTACCGCCACCACCGCGCCAACCCCCAGAAAACCGGAGAGGATGTAGCCCAGGCTCGAGTGGAACAGGCCTTTCTTCTCCCAGCCCCCCACGTTGTACTCGGGGAGAGGGGAAGACCAGAGGCCCGTCCATTTCTTCAGTCCCTCGGGGATGAAGCCGAGCATTTTTCCGATTTCCTCCAGACTCCATTCTCCCCAGGCTGGACCGGACCGGAAGATCTCGGGGAGAATGAGCCCGAGAGGAGAAAGGAGAATCAGGAGGATCAGCCCCCACCATAATCTTTTGGTTTGATTCATGGGCTCTTTCCCCCCGCCTCCAGCAGGGCAGGGTCGGTTCGCTGAAAATAAACGACCAGCAGCGCGGTGACCACAGCTTCGATGATTCCAAACAGCAGGAGGTGCTGGAGGGCCATCACCGGTACGGCCACTTCCAGGGGATAGGGAAAATATAAAGGACGCCCGTCGGCCCCCCTGGCCAGAAGGGGTTGAAGACCGAACAGGATGGCCGTGGTGACCGCCGCCAGGTTCAAACCGATGTAGGCGCCCACGGCGGCGGCGATCCATCTCCGGCGGGCGGTGGCCGCGGCTTTTCCGCTGATCAGACGATAGGTCCAGTAGCCGGCCATGGGCATGACGAAGGCCATGTTGAAGCAATTGGCGGCTATGGCCGTCACCCCCCCGTCCCCGAAGAGCAAGGCCTGAATCACCAGGGCGATGGAAATAGCGATCAGGGCCGCCCAGGGACCTACGAGAATGGCGATGAGCACTCCGCCCACCGCATGCCCGGTGGACCCTCCGGGGATGGGGATGTTGAACATCATGATCACGAAGGAAAAGGCCGCCCCCAGGGCCAAGAAAGGGACCTGGCGCTGCCGAAGGGTCCGGCGGACGATGCGGGAAGCCAAGGCCCAGAGGGGAACCATCACGCCATACAGGGCCCCGTAGGTCTGGGGGCCCAGGTAACCGTCGGGAATATGCATCTCCCTGCCTTATCCGTGCTTTTGATCGAGCGAGCAGCGGGTTGCCTTTTCTGCAAGAAGACCGAAACGGGAAAAAGAATATGAATCATCATATACCATCGGTGTTACGAAATCAAGAAAAGTGCTAAATAAATGAGGTTCCATCCTCTTCCGGATACCCCTCCCGCCAGGATACATGGATGACTTGCCCCCATTCACTTTTCGCCAAGTAGGGGGAAGATGAATTCAATTTCAGGCTTTGGCCGGCCCGGAAGCAAGGGCGTTGCGCGCAAAAACCATAAGGCGCGCATCATTTCCTGGGCCGGGCGGGCATCCAAATTGCGGAATGCCGATTGCGGAATGCGGAATGAAAAAAAAGAAGTAAAAATTCCGAATTCCACATTCCGAATTCCGAATTGGGTAACGCCCGATGGGCCCGCCTCTTTCTGCGGAAGCACAGGGGGATCTCCGGAGAGAATTCTTTTCCCGCCGATGCTTTTTCCGCGCAACGCTTTTGCTTCCGGGCCACAAGCTTGCTTTTCCGCAGGAAAGAGAATCTCAAGGCATAGAGGAGGGTTGAAAAGGAAGGAAAATTATAGTACATCTTTAAAACCGTCCGTTTATCGATGAGGGATGGAAGCCGTGCCCCCCAAACAAGACAATCAGCCCATAAGGGTTCTCCTGGTGGAGGATGATCCATACGACACCGAACTCATTCTGGCGACCCTGGGAGAGATCGGGAGTTTCCCCTGCCATGTCGATCGGGCGGAAACACTCTCCGGGGCGCTGGAGCGGCTCTCCCGCGGGGGAGTCGATCTGATGTTGCTCGACCTGGGGCTCCCCGATTCCCTGGGGCTTAAGACCTTCGAATTGGCCTACGCCCAGCACCCCGATACCCCGATCATCATCCTGAGCGGCCTGGCGGACGAGGAAACGGCCATCAGAACCGTGCAGGAAGGGGCGCAGGATTATCTGGTGAAGGGGAATTTCGACAGCCGCCTCCTGGGCCGGGCCATCCGGTACGCCATCGAACGCCAAAAGATCAAATCCGACCTGAAATCCCTGTCTCTGACCGACGAGCTGACCAGCCTCTACAACCGGCGGGGGTTCATGAACCTGGCCAGGCAGCAGATCAGGGTTGCCAAGCGCCTCAAAAAAAGGCTGCTCCTCGTCTACGCGGATGTGGACAACCTGAAATTAATAAACGATACCCTGGGACACAAAGAGGGGGACCGGACGCTGAAGGATCTGGCCGACATCCTGAAACATACCTTCCGGGCATCCGACCTCATTGCCCGCATGGGGGGGGATGAATTCGCCGTCCTGGGGCTGGAAGAGTCGGAAGCGGATTTTGAGAAAATCAGGACCCGCCTCCAGCAGAAGATCGGCTCCTTCGGGCAAGAAGCACAAAGGCCGCATCGGTTGTCTTTCAGCACCGGCTTTGTCCGGTACGAGCCCGAAAAGCCCCAGAATATCGAAGAACTCCTGGCCCGAGCGGACAGACTCATGTATGAGGAGAAAGCTTCGAAAAAAGGCAGAAAAGAAAGAGCCGGGGAAGCGGCAAAAATTTGACGAATCTATGAGTATGAGTTGCAAAGGGGCCGTGAGCCTTTCCCCACGACCCCTCTCTCCGCCAGCTTCTTTTTTCCGTACAAGATTCAAACCGGAAATGGATCCCATCCTTCAATTATTCGTTAGACGGCAAACAGGACGGTGATCGTGACTCTGGCCTCCCGGCCATCATGGGGAGCGGGGAGTTTCCACCCTTTGGCCTGTTCCAGGAGGCATCGTTCCGCTGCCGGGTTTTTGAGAGTCCCGCCTGCGATCTTCACGCTTTTTACTTTTCCATCCGGAGTGATGGTCAATTCCAGGATAAGGTTTCTGCCAAGATCGGTCCCATTTCCGCATTTTTGAATTTCCGGCAGGTACTTTTCCAAGGCCTGAAGTACCATGTCTTTCGTCAGCCCTCCGGATACCTTTATTCCTCCGATCGAAGCGACCCTCTTGTCTTTTTCCAGGCCTTTGATTTCCTTCTGCATCGCTCGTTCCTCGAAGGGGGAAGGGGCGGCCTCCTTCCGGACCATGAGCGAAGAAGGGGCCAGGCTCATTTTGGCGCTTCCCACGGCATAATCGGAAACCCCCTGGGGAAGAGGAAGCGGTTGCTTTATGGTGGTCTGATCCCCACCCTGGTTCCGGACCTCCGTGTCCACCGCGAGGAAGGAGGTATAGGCGGTCAGGAGGTTATAAGCCAATCCCAGGTCGGTGACTTCCTTGGTTCGCTGGTCATTGGGCCGGAGCTTGTTGTAATCGGAGAGCAGGGCGATCCGGTGGCGGGCCCAGAGATAGCGCAAGGCCGAAATGGTCTTCGAAGATTTTACCGTCCGTACATCGATGATTTCTCGGTACAAGCCATTTCCGGATATGCCGTTCAGAGTGATCTTTCCGTCAGGCTGCCCGCGCCATTTCCCGAAGACGATGACCGGACGATCCGCCAGCACATCGGGGACGCCCAGGGGTTCCACATCGTAAGTGCTGAACCCTTGGAAGTTCACCTTGACCCGGGTGAGCACGGGGGACTGGATCATCTTCCGGAATCGCTCGGCCTGGGCGGGGGCCTCTTCCGGTTTGGTGATGATAAAGGGCTCCCCCATGCCCACCCGGGCCATTCCTTCGATGATTTGGCGGTTGACCGAGGTTCCGATCCCGAAGGCAAACATGTTGGCCTCTCCGAGGTTCTTGCGCATCAGATCGAATACTTCCTCTTCTACGGTCACATATCCGTCTGTGGCAATGATCACGGTGCGGGAATAGTTCTCCGGTTTCTTGAGCTTGAGAGTTCGGTGCAGGGCCGGCAAGAGTTCGGTTCCTCCGCCCCCTTTCTGGCGGTCGATCAGGTAAAGAGCCCTCTGGATATTCTCCCGGGTGGCCGGCATGGATTCCTCGGCCATGACCGAGGAGCCGCCGGAAAAGAGGAGAACATTGAATTTGTCCGTCGGTCGAAGGTTACCGATCAGGTTCTGGAGCAGTTTCTTGGAGATTTCCAGGGGAAACCCGTGCATGGAGCCCGAGACATCGACGATGAAGACGTACTCCCGGCCGGGAATTTCTTTCTGAGCCACCCTCCTGGGCGGCTGCATCATGAGGAGGAAGAATTTCTCTTTCTCCCCCTCATAGAGAAGGAGCCCCGACTGGACTCGGTCGCCGTCCAGGCGATAGCGCAGGATGTAGTCGCGATTGCCTCCCTGGGCCTCTGACGGATCGAGTTTGACCATAGCCAGCGAAGGGCCGTCATAATTCGCGCTCACTTTATGGGATGGGCAATAAACATCCTTGATCGGCATTCCGGCAGCGATGTTGACCGTGATGCCAAACCGGTAGGTTGGGGCCTCTCCCTGGCGCAGGTAGGGGTTCTGGACCCACCGTTCCGAAGGCGGGGCGGTTTCCGCGGGCTGGTTGGAATAGCGGGGGCCGACAACGGTCGGGTAGATGAACTCGTAGATCCGGTCGGTGGGTACCAGCAGCTCGGTGTATTTAAGCTCCACTTTGATTTCGTCGCCGGGCAGGATGTTGGCCACGTTCATCTGGAAGACGTTGGGCCGCTGCTGCTCCAGGAGCGAGGCGCTCTTGCCCGCCTGCTTGGCCTGCTCATACTCTTTGCGGGCATCTTCTCTCTTGCTGATCTTGGCCTCGATGACCCTCTCCCCGATGGTCATTTTCATCCCGTACACGGCAGCCCGGGTGGAGGCGGGGAATACATAGATGGCCTCCAGGGCCTTTTTCCCTTCATTCTTGTAAATTTGGGAAACTTGAACATCGGCGATAACCCCGGAGATGTTCACTTCCGCCGAGGTGGATTTCAGGGGAAGCTGATCGACCTGGGGGTCGTCGCTTTTCACGAAGAAGTAGGGAGAAAGGGTTCGATCTTCAGACTCCCTGGGCTGGGCATAGGCGGTTGCCCCCACGAGGCAAGAGGAAACCGCGGCCAGGATCGCCAAAACCTTGGTTAAAAAAATCATTTTGGACCTCCTTTGAACTTGGTTGATTGCTCCTGCCCTCTTGGACAAAGGAGGCCTCGAAAATGTTCCTGGATAAATCATTTGATTTAAATAGACCCCCGACTCTGCCGGGGGTCTAATAAGGTTTGACCTTCCCGGGATGCCTGGGTTGTGGCCCGGGGGCAAGGGCCTTGCGCGCAGAAAGCATCGACTGGGTGGGCCCTTTCCCCGGGCGCTCCGTTCGACTTCCGCAGAAGGCGGCGGGCCGATCAGGCAATGCAAATTCGGAATGCGGATTTAGGAATTCGGAATTAAATTTCGAATCATTCGGTTTTCCATTTCACATTCCGCATTCTGCATTCCGCATTTTGGTAGCCCGCCCGTTCCATGGAATCAAAGGCGTCTCATGGTTTCTGCGCGCAAGGCCCTTGCCCCCGAGCCGCGCAACAGAGGGAAGGCCACCTTTAGCTGGAGGCCATTTTTCATCCGCTTGGAGCGGGTGCCTGGTTTAAAGCCTCCGGCGCTGCCGGAGGTCATGACTGAAGGTGAGGTTTTTGCGGAGAGATGGGATAAAGGGGCGGGGTTCAGCGGGCGGGGACGATTTCGATTCGGATGGCTGCGTCCTTTTCCAGAGACGCCAGGGAGGCGTCTTTTTCTTGGACCTCTCCCAAGAGTCTCAGCTTCTCGACCAGTTCCTTCATCTTCTCCGCTTTTACTTCGGCGGTTATGACTTCGTTGCTTTCCTGCGATGCCCGGTCGATTCTCAAGGCGCCCAGCTGATTTAGGAGGGATATGGCCTCTTCGCCGGCATGCCTGATGTCTTTGGCCTGAACTACAATGCTCATGCCTTCCGGCTTCGCTTTGGCGGCCATCCGCATAGATGGAGCCATGGGCTGAGCCTTCTTCAATTCCTTCCTTTCCCGGACCGCCCCCTCGGCTGAGGCCATCTTGTCTTCCCGCGTTGGGGCAACCCCTGCGGCCGCAGGAGAGGAGGGGGCTCTTTCTGCCGTGCGAGATTCCCCTATTTTGGGGGCTTCCGCCGGCAGGGGGAGGGTGGCCTCCTTTTTAGCTGCCTCTTTCAATTTCTGGGCCCCCGCTTCCTCATCCACCCGCGCCCTCTTTTCAGTTTCTTTTTGCGCAACGGCCAGATCTTTTCCCTTGGTTTCAGCAGGGGTTTGTTGGGGAACAGCCTTCTCCTGGGGAGCCTGCGTTTCCGCAGCCGGGGCCTTGGCCGGATAGGGAGCTTCCTGCCGGGCGATGACCGGTTCTCTGACTGAAGGAACCTGGAGGTCCTTCATCTGGGGCTCTACGGTTTTAAACACGTACACCGCAACGACGGCAATCAAAACCGTGGCGAAGGCTTCCAGAGGGACCTTTATATGGAGAGGGTAGAAA
>JAPLIW010000711.1 GCA_026388915.1 Deltaproteobacteria bacterium | reverse complement strand
TGTTGGCCAAACAGAAGAAAGACATAAAAGGGCCGGGAGACTTGGCCGCTGTTATTTCCTCCGGCCGATCCCTTATCCCGGAATCTAAAACGGAGTGCCGCATGAAATAGGGTTTTGGGCCGCATAGAGTTGGTGTGCTTTGCCCCGGTGTCCATGACAAATTCGAAATATTTTCGAAATATTGCCGAGGAAACCTGATGCATGCGTAAAAACCGTCATTCCGGCTTCCGCCGGAATGACGGAAAAACTTCCTCCGTGGCGCCCCACGGGGCAGGAAAGTTTTACAATTCATCAGGTTAAAAGAGGAAACGGCTTCCGGGGGCTAGAGTTTTACAGACCTCTTGTTGGGCCTCTCTAAAGGAGGAATTCCTTAATAATGGATCTGATTTTAGTTCAGCTATTCAACGGAATCTCTTTAGGCATGATCTATGTCCTGATGGCGATTGGCCTAACGGTCGTCTTCGGCATGCTCAACATCATCAACTTTGCCCATGGCGCCGTCTATGCCCTCGGGGCCTACCTAGCCTTTCAAATTTCGGTCCTGATAGGGGAATGGAGTGGCAGCTTCTGGGTGGCGATTTTTCTCTCTCCGGTCATAACCGGATTGCTGGGAGCGCTGATTGAAGTCGTGCTGCTGAGGAAAATGTATGATGAGGAACATGTTTATCAGATCCTCCTGACTTTTGGGTTAACCTTGATCATTCAGGAGGTCATCATCATGATCTGGGGACCTGTCGGGAAGAGTGTGCCCATGCCCAAGCAACTGGCCGGGGTAGTGGATTTCGGGGCCTTTTCTTTCCCCGAATACCGCATCTTTCTCATCATTTTCATCGCAGCCATCTGTTTGATTTCGTGGTTACTCATCGAGAAAACAAGTTACGGTTCCATCATCCGGGCGGGCACCGAAAACCGCAATATGGTGAACAGCCTGGGTATTAATATATATACGGTCTTCACGGTCGTTTTTGCCTTAGGGATGGGATTGGCGTCGCTGGCCGGAGCCGTCAGTTTGCCCATGCGGGGGGCCATGCCCCTCATGGGAGATTCGATATTGACCCTCTGTTTTGTGGTCGTGGTCATCGGAGGACTGGGAAGTTTCACTGGAGCCATCCTCGGCGGCCTTATCGTGGGGATCGTCGAATCGATGATTGCCCTGGTCTGGCCGCCGGGAGCCATGATCGCCACCTTTGCGGCAATGGCCCTGGTCATCCTGATCTGGCCACGGGGACTCTTGGGTTTCAGATAATTCTGTTTTGCGGTGCAGAGGAACGTCGATTTTCAGGATTTGGCACCAGGCCGCAATATTCTCCCGGCGGACTCCTCGTAATGGGCCTTTGGGCTCCCCACAGAAGGGGTCTATGATTCGCGAGCATCTGCGGGAATCTGCTTCCTGATGGACAAATAAAATATGATCGAAAAAGCACTCGGAAAGAGAAAAAGTTGGATCGATGGAGAGATTTTCATCTTGGCGGGTCTGCTACTCTTACTGCCTTTCCTCCTGCCTTACAAAACCCTGCCAGCCGAGATTGTCATCTATGCCTTGGGTGCAATCTCTTTCAATTTGCTTCTGGGCTACACCGGTCTTCTGTCTTTCGGACAGGCCATTTTTTTTGGCTCCGGGGCTTACCTGACGGGCGTGTTGCTGATTCATTTCGGTTTGCATCCCGTGCTGACCCTGGCTCTCTCGGGAATCCTGGGAGCCCTCTTTGCCGCAGTGATCGGGTTCCTTTCTATTCAGCAGGTGGGGATTTATTTCGTCATGCTCACCCTGGCCTTCAACCAATTGGCCTTCTTCATGGCGTACCAATGGAAAGGGATCACCGGCGGGGATGACGGCCTATTGAACGTACCCCGGCCGGACTTTTCCCTCTTGCCCGGGTTTGAACTTCCCATCCAGGGCAATTTTCAATTCTTCCTTTTTGTCTGGGTGATCTTTCTCCTGTCTTTCATCGTCATCCGGCGGGTTATCCATTCTCCTTTCGGTCGGGTCCTCATGGCCATTCGGGAAAACCCCGACCGGACTCGAGCCCTGGGATATAATGTCGTACATTATAAGGTGATGGCTTTCACCCTCTCCGGTTTTTTTACCGGGGTGGCGGGCGGACTCTATGCTTTATTCATAAAGATGGTGCCCATCACGGCCATCGAGCTGACTACCTCGACGGATTTCATCATCATGTCCTTATTGGGGGGCACGGGGTCTTTATTCGGGCCGATTATCGGGGCCATCGTCGTCAAGATCGCTTCAGAAATATTGAGCGTGCTCTGGGCAAGGTGGCTTTTTATCTTGGGAGTGATTTTTGTGGTTTTTGTCCTGTTCATGCGAGGGGGGATATGGGGGATCCTAAGCGACAGCTGGAATAAATTCACCGCCACTCGCGAGGGACAAGGGGGAAAGCCATGATCCTGCGGACTGTGAACCTGACCAAAAACTTCGGCGGCCTGATGGCCGTAGATCATGTGAACCTTGAGGTAGAGGAGGGGGCCGTCCATTCGATCATCGGACCCAACGGAGCTGGCAAGACCACCTTTTTCAATATCCTGACCGGGGAAATTTCTCCCACGGAGGGGGAAGTATTTTTTCAAGAAAAAAAAATTACCGGGCTGAAACCTCATCAGGTGGCCCAGATGCGGATCGGCCGGTCCTTTCAGCTGAATAGCCTCTTCAAGAATCTGACCGTTCTGGAAAATTTGCGGCTGGCAGCCCACAGTCAGCATCCGGGCCATTTTAATTTTCTTAAAGATTTTCGTTCTTTTACCTCTCCCGTCGGTCAAGCCCGGAAAGTACTCGAAGAAATGGAGATGACCCCCATCGCGGCGAAAAAGGCCGGAGAGCTTTCCCATGCGGGCCAGCGCACCCTGGAAGTGGCCATTGCTCTGGCCGGCAATCCCCTCCTGCTATTGCTGGACGAACCCACCAGCGGGATGTCCCCCGAAGAGACCATCCGGATGATCCGGTTGATTAAAAAAATAGCTAAGCAACGGGCGATGGTGGTGATTGAACATAACATGAAGCTGGTTTGGTCGATCTCCTCGGTGATCACCGTCCTTCATCAGGGGCAAGTGATTGCCACGGGACCTCCCTCGCAGATTGAGAAGAACGCGGAAGTCCGGAAAGCATACTTGGGAGGAGATGCGGAATGATCACCCTCGAAAACATACACACCTATTACGGGACCAGCCATGTCCTCCAGGGAATCAATATCTCCATTGAGCAGGGCGAAGCCGTCTCGCTTTTGGGCCGGAATGGGGCCGGAAAGACCACGACTTTGAAGACCATTATGGGCCTGGTTCGCCCAAAAGAGGGGAGTATTCGGTATAAGGGTGAGGAGATTTGCGGGCTGAAACCATTCAGGATTGCCCGGAAGGGTATCGCTTACGTCCCGGAAGAAAGAGCGATTTTTTCCTACCTGACGGTAGTCGAAAATCTGGAAATTGCCCGCGTGGCGAAGGGGAAAAGCCATCAGGGCACCTGGACCCTCGATCGGGTGTTTGAAAAATTTCCCAAATTGGCCGAACGCCGTCGCCATCGGGGGGCCAAACTCTCCGGGGGAGAGCAGCAGATGCTCTCCATCGCCCGGGCCTTGATGAACGAGCCTCAGTTGCTTCTGCTGGATGAGCCCTCGGAGGGACTAGCTCCGATCATCGTCCAGGAGCTGCAGAGGATCACCCAGGAAATTCTCCGGGAAAACATTACTGTCCTCCTGGTGGAGCAAAACTTGGCCATGTGCACCGCGCTCTCTACCCATCATTACATTATCGATCAGGGCTGCATTGTCTACCACGGGAGCAATGAGGAATTCATGGCCAATGAGGAGATTAAAGATCGGTATCTGACCCTCAGCGCGGTCGAGCAGGCAACTGAGGGTGATTAAAGAGGGCCGAAGGCCCTGGAGGTGAATGGATGCGTTTTGTCATTGCCATGATGAAGCATGAGACCAATACTTTCTCTCCGGTTCCCACCCCCATGGCCAGCTTTCGCCAGTCGGGAGACATTTTCGAGCATAAAGCCCTGGAGGCCTATCGCGGGACCAATACTCCGATGGCTGCGTTCATCGATCTCGCCGGGAAAGAAGGAGCGGAAATCGTCACTCCCATTGCCGCCTCGGCCTGGCCAAGTGGTCCGGTCGAATCCTCGGCTTATGAAGAGATGACCGGGGCGATTTGCCAATCCGTAGCCCGGGGTTGTGACGCCCTGTTTCTTGATCTCCATGGGGCCATGGTGTCCCAGGGGACTGATGATGGAGAAGGCACCCTTTTGAAGCGAATCCGGAGTATTGCCCCGGAGTTGCCCATCGCCGTAGCCTTGGACCTTCATACGAATCTGACCGGGGAGATGGTAGCCCACTGCACCGCGATGGCCGGTTACCAGACCTATCCTCACGTGGATATGTATGAAACCGGGAAAAAAGTCGGCCAGATCGTCATCGAATCCTTAAAAGGACGCATCCATCCGACCATGGCCTGGATGAGTTGCCCGATGATTCCCCATACTTTACGCATGGGCACGAGTGAGCCTCCTATGGGCAATCTCATTTCTTCGGCGCAGCTCGAGGAAAAGAACGCTCTGGCCGTCAGCGTGTTCGGGGGTTTTCCTCTGGCCGATATCTACCAGGCCGGGCTAAGTGTCCTCGCAGTCACCGACGGCGATCGGGGAAGGGCAGGGCAGATCTGCCGAAAATTGGCGAAGGAGGCATGGGGGCGGCGGGAAGAATTCCTCTACCGGGCCGAACCCCTGGAACAATCGATTTCCCGGGCTAAAGAGATGAAAGAAGGCCCGATCCTGTTAATCGACCACGCCGACAACTGTGCCTCCGGCGGAACCCAGGATACCATGGCCGTCGTGGCGGAAGTGGTCCGCCAGGGTTTGGAGGATGTAGCCGTAGGCGCCATTCGGGACCCTGAAGCGGTGGCGGCGATGATAAAGGCCGGAGTTGGGAGTATGGTCACCTTGCCGCTCGGGGGTAAGATGGATATGCCGGCCATCGGACGCAAGGGTGAACCTCTTGAGCTTACCGGAAAGGTGCGGACCATCTCGGATGGCCGGTTTGTGGCCCGGGGCCCGATGTTTACGGGGGTTACCTGGAACCTGGGCCGGGCCGTCGTTCTGGATACGGGGGCCATGCAGGTAGTAGTCATAGAGGAAAACCACGAACCCTTTGATTTGGGGATTTTCCGCAGCGTCGGCATCGAGCCGACCGCCAAAAAATATTTGTTACTTAAGTCGAGGATTCATTACCGTGCCGGCTTCTTGCCCATCTCCAAAGCCGTAATCGAGTGCAACGGAGTCGGAGTGACCGGTTCCGATTACCGCCAGTTCCGGTTTACCAAATTGCGCCGCCCCATCTTTCCACTGGACCCAAATGCTGCGTTCGATGCGGCGCTTGACGAGTAAGATTTGAATCCTCTCTACATTTGTGTATAGAAGCTTTGAAAATGTTCATGATTCTAGGAGTGACTCAAGAATCCCTCCACAATCGGGGTTCTGATTTAATAGTATCGTGGATGGCCAATATCTGGTAGATGCAAAAGGGGCGGCGGTTTTCGCAATAAATTAGGTCCGCCAATGGAGAGATGATCTGAAACTCTCAATTTTCCTGGGGGGAAAAAGATGATGAAGCAAAGCGACGTAAAGAAGTATGACCGGGAATACGTGGTGCATTCCTGGAGCGTGCAGTCGGCCTTGGACCCGATCGTCATTACCAAGACCAAAGGGGTTGAGATGTGGGATGAGAATGGGAAGCGTTATATCGATTTGACTTCCCAGCTCATGAACCAGAATATCGGCCATCAGCATCCGAAAGTGGTCCAAGCCATAAAAGACCAGGCGGAGAAAGTTTGCTTCGTGGCCCCGGGCCTGGCTTATGAGACCCGATCCTTCCTAGGAAAGGCCCTGGCCGAGGTGACCCCGGGAGACCTCAAGAGATTTTTCTTCACTCTGGGCGGGGCCGACGCCAATGAAAACGCGGTGAAGATCGCCCGGATGTACACCAAAAAATGGAAGATCATAACCCGCTACCGGTCTTACCACGGCGCCACCTACGGGGCGATTGCCTTAACCGGCGACCCGCGCCGGCCCCCGGTGGAACCGGCCATGCCGGGGGTGGTCCGGGTCTTCGACCCCTACTGCTACCGCTGCTCTTTCGGGCTCACCTATCCGGATTGCAAGCTGCGCTGCGCCGATTCCGTGGAAGAGGTCATCATGTATGAAACCCCGGACACGGTGGCCGCGGTCCTGGTCGAATCCGTGGTGGGGAGCAACGGCCTGATCGTCCCCCCCGACGGATACATGCAGAAGCTGCGGGAGATCTGCACGAGGAACCAGATCCTTCTCATCGCCGACGAGGTCATGTCGGGGTTCGGGCGGACGGGCAAATGGTTTGCCGTGGACCATTGGAACGTGGTTCCGGATATGATCACCATGGCCAAAGGGCTCACCTCCGGCTATGTCCCCTTGGGAGCCGTCGCCATTTCCAAAAGGATGATGGAGACCTTGGATAAACAGATGCTCTGGGCGGGCCTGACCTACAACGCCCATCCCCTGGCCTGCGGGGCGGCGATTGCCACCCTGAAGGTTTACCGGGAAGACCGGCTGATGGAAAATGCAGCGGCCATGGGCGAAGTGATCCGGAAAGAAACGGAGGCGATGAAAGCGAAGCACCGGTCACTGGGAGATGCCCGGGGAATCGGGCTCTTCTGGGCGCTCGAACTGGTGAAGAACCGTGAAACCCGGGAGCCCCTGGTGAAATGGAACGCCATGGGGGCGGAAGGGGCGGTCGCCCGGGAGATCAACAAACGTTTGCTCGAAGGCGGAGTTTACACGACCGTGCGGTGGAATTACCTCTTCATCGCCCCGCCGCTGTGTATCAAGGAAAATGAGCTGAGGGAAGGGTTAGCGGTCATCGACAAGGTTCTGGATTACGCGGATACTTTAGCATCCTAATGGTGGGAGCGACCGCCGGGTCGCCTCTACCCTAAGCTCTGATGAGGATTACACGGTGGAAAAAACAAAAAAGAAGAAGACTGGGGAGACCGGCCGGTCACCCTTACTGCCAAAAGAGTCCGCTGCGGAAATGATTCTCTGGGGCGGGAATATCCTGACCATGGACCCTCAAAAATCCGGGGCCAGGGCAGTAGCCATCAAGAACGGGCGCTTTCAAAAAGCAGGGAGTGATGAGGAGATCAAGTCTCTGGCGGGAAGGAACACGAAAATGATTGCCCTCCGGGGGAGGACCTTGATCCCGGGTTTCATTGATTCCCATCAGCACTTGTCCCTGTACGGAATGGACCTTTTACAGATCGATTGCAGCCCCGGCCGATGCCCAACGATCGACCATATTAAGCAAGCGGTTGTCCGAGAGGTCAAGCGCAGGGCTCCCGGGGAATGGATTCGGGGAATTGGCTATGATGATACCAAGACCCGGGATCGAAAGGTCTTGACCCGCCGGGACCTGGATGAAACGACGCCGGACCGTCCCGTTTTCATCCGGCACGTGAGCGGTCATTGGGCGGTGGTCAACAGCAAGGCTCTGGAAATCGGAGGAGTGCGGGAGGATGCCCCGGATCCCATAGGGGGGGCCTACGGGCGGGACCCCTCAGGCAGGTTAAACGGAATCCTCTACGAACAGGCGCAATTTTCCTATGTCCTGGAAGGGACCACCGGCCATCCGCCCATTATGCCGGCTTTTTCCCTGAAAGACCGGCTGAGGGGATTACGTTTGGCCTGTGACCACTATCTCGCCTCCGGAATCACCAGCGTGCAGGACGCTCTGGTTTCGGCTCAGACGCTGGAAACCTATCAAGAGGCTTTCAAAAGCGGGGATTGTAAGGTGCGGGTGTACATGCTGATTGCCATCGAGTACTTGCCCCATCTTCGGGCCCTGAACTTCCGCACGGGCTTCGGGAACGAATGGCTGAGAATCGGCGGAATCAAAATTCTGGCCGACGGGGCGATTGCCGGAAGGACCGCTTACCTTTCCGAACCCTACGTTGGGTCGGATAATAAAGGAATTCTGGCCGTAGGATCGGAAGGGGTGCTGCATGAGCAAATCCGGCAGGGCCACGAGGCGGGGTTCCAGGTATGCGTGCACGCCAATGGAGACCGGGTTATCGAGATGACTTTGAGTGGATTTGAAAAGGCCCTGAAGGGGTTCCCCCGCAAGAACCATCGCCACCGCTTAGAGCATTGCACCGTGGTTACCCCCGGCATTCTGGATCGGATCAGAAGACTCAAGCTACTGGTAACCCCCTTTGGGTCTTACATCTATCATCATGGGGAGAAGATGATTCCCTATTACGGAGCCAAACGGGTCGAAATGATGTTTGCCCACCGCTCTTTTCTCGATTACGGCATTGGGGTATCGGGATCGTCAGACCATCCCTGCGGGCCTTATGAGCCCCTCATGGCGATTCAAAGTTGCGTCACTCGGAAGAGTTCGGCCGGAGAGGTGCTGGGTGCTCGGCAACGGATCACCGTGGAAGAGGCTTTACAACTCTACACGATGAGTTCTGCCTATGCGTCATTTGAGGAGGACCTGAAAGGTTCGATCTCCCCCGGCAAAGTGGCAGATTTAGTGGTCCTGAGCGAAGATCCCCGGCGGGTCGACCCCGATGAGATCAAGGACATTCCCGTGGACATGACGATTGTAGGCGGAGAGGTCCGGTATCAAAAGGTGTAGAGGGGAAAGGGGAGGCTAAGGCAAGACAGCTTCACGAGCATATTGAAAATCACTTGACCCAGCACGGTGCGGCGCTGACTTACTGTTTTATCATGGAGGGCAACCAGCCTTCCAACCGGCTCTTCGATGGTCAGGGCTTCAGGCTGCATCGGGACCTGGTTGTCCCGATCTTGGCAGTGGGTGAGGAGATGTATGTTGCCGCTTTAGAAAACCCGGGTATCGGCTTCAATCCGGCGACCGGAGTGGAGGCCAAGATATTTTCTATGACGGTGGTCGAGGTGAAAGCTGCGGAAGTGATGAAGGAAACCGAGGAATCAGGGATGAAACAGAGGAGATTCTTTTCTAGATAAGGCCGGTTTGGAGAGACCGGATCCTAGGGGAGTCCAGTCAAGGAGGGATAGGGTGTCCGGGATTCGGAAGGGGGAATTTTGGGCAGCACTCTAAAGACCTTCGGGGTATAAGCCCCAAGTGCCATTGTGCTAAAATTGTGATCGAAATAACTCAAAAAGACTGGAATAGATAGAGTAGACTGGAATAGATAGAAATAAAATTCTTCAGTTATTTTGATCGGTTACGGGAAAACCGGATCAATATCAAGGGGTTAGAAAAAATACCGTTTTCGCACTCAAAATCCCGTGGGGCCTGGCTCCGTGTCGGTTCGATTCCGACCGCCGGCACCAACAAAATCAATAAGTTATAATAAATTGGCGATTCTCATATAGGGATCGCCAATTTATATTTGCTACCCTATTGCTACCCTTCCTCGGATTTTACTCGCCCCCCTACTAACCCGACTTCGCGGATTCGGGGGTTTTAATAACAGAAAGTCCTTTTAAATCAAGGAGAGCATTCAAAAGGTCTTCACTACACCGAGCT
>JAPLIW010000065.1 GCA_026388915.1 Deltaproteobacteria bacterium | reverse complement strand
TCGGGAAGGCCCACGGCCCCGAAATAAACGGCATCCGCCTTGCGAACTTTTTCGATGTCTTCCTGACCAAATGCCGCGCCCGTTCTCCGATAACGGGCCGCGCCGATCTCCAGCTCGGTAAACTGGGCCTCCAGGGATACTCCTTCCATGGCCGCCCGGATGACCTTCAATCCCTCGGCAATAATCTCGGGGCCCACTCCGTCCCCGGCCAATACAACGATTCGATACGATGCCATTCATTCCTCCTTGTCTGAAACAGAAAGTTTCGAGTATCGGGTCTTAAGGTTTCGGTTTTAAACTCGAAACTCGCAACCCGGAACCCGAAACATTATTTTATCTTGGCCAGCGCCTCCGCCTTTCTTTTTTCCACGGCGGCAATGGCTTCGGCCCGCCCCAGGATCAGCTTTGCCCGGTTGTAAACCGGGATGTCCACCATCTTGCCGTCCAGGTTCACCGAAGCGGTTCCCTTTTTCACCCCTTCTTCGAAGACCTCCACGGCGCGGCGGGCGAACGCCACTTTATCCTCCGCCGGCGTGTAGACCCGGTTGATCACCGCCACCTGATCGGGATGTATGCAGGAGGCCCCTTCGCAGCCGAGCTGGCGGGCCCGGCTGACCGACCGTTCGAAGGCTTCCAGGTCCCGGAATCCGGCGATGCTCCCCAGCATTCCCATGGGCCGGACCCCGACCGGTTTGCAGACGGTCACGATCCAGGAGACAGCGTAGAAGATCTCACTCCCGTCTGCCGAAGGCTCCACGCCCAATTCCAGGCAATAGTCTTCCGGCCCGATGCTCATGGACTCAATCCGCGGGCTGGCCGTGGCAATCTCCTGGGCTTTCAACACCCCCCGGGGGGTCTCGATCAGGATGGAAAATTGAATGTGCCCCGGCTTGATTCCCCTTTGCCTCTCCATCTTTTCCACCAAGGCCTCCAGTTTGCGCACCTCCTCCGCCGATTCGGTCTTGGGCAGGGTAAGGCCGTCCAGCCCCGGGTGAACCGAGGCCTCCACATCCAGGGACAGCCACTTGGGATCCTTGTTGATTCTCACCCCCACCTCGGCCCCGCCCTTGGCGGCCAGAGGAATCGAATCCTTGACCAGTTTACGGGCGTTCTCCTTCTCCGCCCAGGGAACCGCATCCTCCAGGTCCAGGAGGATGGCGTCCGCTCCCCGCTGGTAGGCTTTTTCCACAAATCGAGGGATGTTCACCGGCAGGATCAAGGTTGAACGTCTAACGGCTCTGCTCATCTGGAATCTCCTTTAATCATGTTGTTCCGTCATGGCTCTGCTTGTTGAAAATCGGCCTGGCTTCCAGGTTATCGTCTATTTCCCCAAATTACAATCCAATTGACAGTGCCGACTTTATTCTTTACCATTTGAGGCATGGAGCAAAGATTAATGGAAACAAACGACCGATAAAGGGAGAATGTAAAAATGAGAAAAGCTGAGATTCCTTGGGGATGCTGGCGGGGGAGCAGGAGCTTGCCTCTGACTTTTCCGAACAACTGGAAAATCGTCATGGCTCCCATGGCCGGCGGACCGGATGTGAGCCAGGTGGAGATCCGCAGGGCTTTCCAGAACCCCATCGGGCAGGAGCCGATCCGCAGGCTGGCGGAGGGGAAAAAGACCGCCGCCATTGCGGTCGACGACCTGACCCGCCCGACCCAGGCCCACCGCTTTCTCCCTTTTATCGTGGAAGAACTGAATCAGGCCGGCATACCGGATGAAAACATCAAGATCATCATGGCTATCGGCTGCCACCGCCCGCTGATGAAGGCGGATCAGGAGAAGAAACTGGGCAAGAAGATGGCCAACCGGTTCGCCGTCTACAACCATCATCCTTTTGAGAACGTGGTCAATGTGGGCACCACCTCGCGGGGAACCCCGGTCATCATCAACCGCTATTTCGTGGAGTCCGATGTTAAAATCGGGATCGGCTTCATCACCCCCCACCCCATCGCCGCTTTTGGAGGAGGGGGAAAGATCGTCATTCCCGGCATGGGGTCCATCGACACCATCCATCGGAATCACACCCCGGCCTTCCAGGGAAAAATCGGCAACACGGGTTTCTCCAGGGGATACGATATCAACTCCAATGAGCTCCGGGCGGATATCGAAGAAGGCGCCCGCATGGCCGGCCTGAATGCCGTCGTAAACTCGGTGGGGACTTCGGAAGGCAAGACCGCCGGGGTTTTTGTGGGAGACCTGGTCCAGGCCCATCGGGCCGCCGTGGAACTCGCCCG
>JAPLIW010000078.1 GCA_026388915.1 Deltaproteobacteria bacterium | reverse complement strand
CCATCAATGACCACACCCTGGATTCCTTTCTCCTTGGCGGCGGTGGAAGCCAAACCACCCCACGTCGAAATTTCCTTTCCACCGTTGTCAAACACCAGGACATCCCCCGGCTGGGCAGCATCGAGGAGCTTGCTGATTTGAAAATCCTCAACAAGGTAGGTTCCCACAAGGCCAGAGATTTGTTTAATCGTAAGTGCAGGACCTACCAGGGTAAACCTTTCGTCTACGGCTTTGACACCGGAGACCAGGCAATCCAGTCCCATCTGGTCAAGTACATCTGATATCGTACTGGTACCTATGGAACGAAATCCTTCTATGACTTCTTTGGGCGGACGTTCCACGGGTTTGATTTCCATAGGATGATCCCCCTCTCAGGATAGGTTAGTAAATCAAACCATCCAAGGCTAATCCTTTTCTCTTTCAAAACTCTCCATCAAGGTAGGGTCTGCGGTTCCAAAAAAGAAGGATCATGGCAAGCCAGCACGATATCCGCCAGCCCCTTCACCAGGAGAACGCTTTCGAAACCATCTACCGCATTTAAATGAATGCCTGGAGCCACTACAGGGGTCAACTCTTTGAGTTCTTCCGACGCTCCTTCGGGGGGGCCAAAGTTTTCTTTGAGACAACAGAACCCGGTTATGATCGCCTTTCCTTTCTCCGTATTCACGGCAACCGACATGGCTCCGGGAGTATGGCCCGGGGTCGGAATAAGCTCGATTCCCGGAAAAATTTCCTGATACCCTCTTACGATGACGAAGTTCACTCCGGTGAATAGGCTTTTTTTATAAGTGGGAGCCAATATGGGATGAGGGGCATAAGCAAACCTCAATTCCACCTCCTGAACCAAGACCTTTGCATTTTTGCACTTCTGGGTATTCGCGCAATGATCCCACTGGAGGTGGGTTTGGATGATGATATCTATATCCTTCGGTTTGAGCCCCACACTCGCCAGAGACTCTTCAAAGGGAATAATCTCCTTGGAAGGTAATCCTCTAAACTCTGTCGCCAGCTTTGCCTCCGAAGCACTGTCCACAAGAATATTCTTCTCCGCCCCTTCTATAAACCACATCACGTTAGGAACCTGAATCTTTTGCCCGTAATGAAACCGATACATAAGGACAGCCTTGTCAAGCTCCATCGATGATAAAGGTAAGGCCTTGATTCTATAGCTTCTCATGTTTCAATCCTCCTATATTTCCCTCTCTGGTTGCCGCGGATGAAAGCGTGATGAAAAGCGCCCGTACCTCCTCCTTTCGCGACTTGGGATACCCATCGCGTTTTTAGAACGAAGGGACTTTTTTGTCAAGAATAAACCATCTCGATTCAAAATTTTATCTTGACAATTTTGGACGGTACGTTATGTATAATCCAATTTGACCAGATGTTTCCCATCTTAACCAGAAATTTTGACAATGAAAAGAGAAAAGGAGAAGGAAGATGGCCAAGATGACGGGCGGACAAATCGTTGCTGAATGTTTTGAGAAGCTGGGGATTGAGTATTATTTCGGGTATAACGGGCATGGGATCTGGAACATCCTGGACGCCCTGATCGACAAGCCGCACATCAAAGGAATCCAGCCGAAGCATGAAATCACCGCCGTCCACATGGCCGACGGATACTTCCGGGCCAAGCACAAGGTCGCCCCGGTCATGGCCAGCGTGGGCCCCGGGGTATTAAACCTGATACCGGCTTTGGGGAATGCCATGCTGGACTCCTCCGGGGTCCTGGTCATTCCCACCGGCCCTCCCACTCATTACCTGGATAAATCCAGCCTGGAAGAGCTCAGCGTCCACTGCGGAGACGATATCCCCAGCATCTTCAAGCCTATCACCAAAAGAGTCTGGTATGCCCTGAGGCCCGACATTCTCGCCTACCAAGTCATGCAGGCCTACAAGCTGGCCGGCACCGGAAGGCCGGGACCCACGGCGGTGTACATCCCCTTCGACGTCTCCTCCCATGAGCTGGAGATCGACAGCACCTCCACCTGGGAAAAAGACCATCTCAGCACCCGCGCGGGCGGCGACCCGGAGGCGATCAAGGAGGCGGCCAGGCTCTTCGCCCAGGCCCAGAAACCCCTGCTCCTGGTCGGCGGGGGAGCGCACATCGCCGAGGCCTGGAAAGAGGTGAAAGAGTTCGTCGATACTTTGCAGGTCCCGGTCGTGACTACGATGCCAGGAAAGGGAGTCATTACCGAGGACCATCCCCTCTGCCTGGGTCCGGCCGGCCGAAGCGGCTGGGGAAGTTCGGTGAATGCCACCCAGGCGGCTGATGTAGTCCTTTCCATCGGGTGCCGCTTCTGCGACGCCCACACCTCCGGGTGGAGAAAAGGGGTGGTCTACAATTTCCCGGACACCAAATTGATTCAGGTCAATATCGACCAGCTCGACATCGGAAGAAGCTGTCTCGCCGACGTGGGAATCCTGGCCGACGGGAAGATCGCCCTGCAGCAGATTCTCGAAGCGGTGAAATCGCTTTGGAAGAAACAGGAGAAGGCCCGCCAGCCGTGGGTCGCCCAGGCGAAGAAATGGAGAGAGGAATGGTTGGCGAAGGTCGAATCGGACTACCAGGGGACGGAAGACCCGGTCTCCACCAGCCGGTTGGCCGTGGAAGTGAACCGGGCCCTGCCGAAGGACGCCAACGTGGTCACCGACACGGGAGACATTCAACAGGCCTATGAAGGTCTGGCGGTGGTCCACACGCCCAACACCTTCTTCAACAACGCGGGAATGGCCCAGATGGGGTGGGGGGCCGGCGCGGTCATGGGAGTGAAACTGGCTCGGCCCGACAAGGTCGCCCTGTCCATCGTGGGCGACGGGTCCTTCATCATGTCCAACTATGTCCTGGCCACCGCGGTCGAGTACAAGATCCCGGTCGTTTGGGTGGTGATCAACAACTACGGCCAGTCCATCGAACGGCACGGACAGTTGATCAACTACGGGCGGGAAGTCTGGTCCACCTTCCAGAAGGACGGCAAGCCCTACAACCCGGACTTCGTGAAATTGGCCGAAGCCTACGGGGTGAAGGGCAAGAGAATTCACGCCTCCGGGGAAATCAAGCCTGCGATCCAGGAGGCGATCGGGCTCAACGAACCGTACCTGATCGAAGTGGTGACCGACCGCAACAGCCCCACCTACTTCTGCCCGGGAGTCACCCGCGGCTACCCGATTCGCTGGGACAAGCTGGCCTACCTGAAACAGTAATCCTCTTCTTTCCCCTATTTGTAGGGGCGGTTCGCGAACCGCCCCTACGGGTACACACCTTCCCATTCCCTTCTTTAGGAAGGCGTCTTTCCGAATTTATAGGGAACGGCCAGAGTAAATTGACATGATCAAAGGCAGCATTTTGAATCAAGCCCATACGAGCCAGAAATCCCCCCATCCCCCCTTTATCAAAGGGGGGCAAGGGGGGATTTCTAGAGGTGTCGGACACCTCGCGATGTCGCCTTATTTTTTTCGTTCCATATCGTAGGGGCAATTCATGAATTGCCCCTATGGGCTGCCCTTTCAAATGTACTCAATCGTCGCCGGGGGCTTGGGGGTGATGTCGTAGAGGCAGCGGTTCACCCCCTTGATGGAGGTGACGCGTTTGCAGATCCGGTGCAATTTCTCCCAGGGGAGATCGACCGAGGTGGCGGTCCGAGCGTCCACGCTGTGGAGACAGCGGACCACGATGATCTGCCCGAATTCTCTCTTTCCCTCCACGATTCCCGTGGCCCGGTCGTTTAAAAGGACGGCCAGGTACTGGAAGGCCCCCGTATCCTTCAACTCCTCTTCGACAATGGTTGTGGCCACCCGGACCACCGCCAGCCTTTCCTCCGTCACTTCTCCGACCACCCGCGTGGCCAATGCCGGCCCCGGAAAGGGGATCCTTTGGGCGATTTCCGGCGGCAGGCCGAGGGCCTTGGCCACTTCCCGGACGCCGTCTTTCCTCAAGGTCATTAAAGGCTCCAGAACCTTGTACCCGTATTCCTTTTGCGGATCGATCCCCACCTGGCTGAGAATGTTGTGCTGGCGTTTGATCCCGGCCACGGTTTCTTCAATATCCGTCAGGATTGTTCCGTGGAGGAGGAACTTCGCCCCTGTCTCCCGGACCAGTCTTCCGAACACCGTTGAGTAGAAGGTTTTGGTAACTGCGTTGCGCTTCTCTTCCGGGTCGGTCAAGCCTTTCAGGGCTTTCAGGAAATCCGCCCGGGCATCCACCAGCCGGACCGGGATTCCCAGGTCCGCAAAGGTTTTGACCACCCGCTGCGGCTCCCCTTCGCGCATGAGGGCGCTGTCGATAAAAACGGTCTTCAGCCGATCCCCGAGGGCTCGATGTGCCAGGACCGTGACCACCGAACTGTCTACTCCGCCGCTCAGGGCGTTGATGGCCACCCCCTGCCCTACATCCTTTTTCAACGACGCGATCTGGTCTGCCACAAAAGCCTTGTAATCCATGTTTCCCTCTACCCCCTGGTTAGGAATTTTGAACTCCAGACTTGGGAGCAAAGTAAGCTAATGGCGGGGAATTGTCAAGATGGAGGTTGTGATGGAGGTTGTGGGGGGGGTTGTGGGGGTTGTGCCCGGTCGGCAAGACGTTTCTCTGCTGCCCGGCGGGCCTCTAAAGTTATGTCGCACGTCCGCAGCTTCTCCGGCGCCCAATTCACTCTTCTCAACTCCTCCCAATCTTCCTCCAGCACCACCGAGTCGTCGTAAGCCACGCTCCCTTCTTCCATCAAGAAAACGTAGGCCGGGCTCACGATGTACAGGACCCGGCAAGGGGCAGGGGTATGGTTTCGGAATTGGAGGAAGGTCCCCGGACGCGTCAGGATGGCCTGCTCCGTCTCCAACCGGAGGGAGTAGGGCGCAGGTCGATCCGCCTCTTTCATCCACGCTTCCACTTCCCCCTGAAGAACGAAAGTCACCTGGGTCACCAGGGGCATGACGTGGATCTTGGAATGCCGACGCGGTTCGATTTCCCCTGCCGCCAGGCTGAAATCTTCCAGAAGATTCCCGGGGAGCCCGCTGTTGGAATCCCGGCAATTGAGAAGCGAAAAGACCCTCGTGCCGTCGGGCGCTTGAACACCCTTTCCCATAGAAAATATTCTTTTCAATGGATTTCTCCTTGGCGATGATTCAGGGTACACCGGCGCCCGAATTTTGTTATTCTACCATGGATGCTCTCTGATCACATCCCTTCGGGCCCGCGGAGGTCACCGCCGCATCTGCTGAAGACCTCCCCCTCTTCATGTCCCCCGGAACCCGGCTCTTTGAGCGAGAAAAAAAGGCCCGGGAATCATCCGGGCCTATCGCCGGGCAATCGAATTCTCGAGCGCCTCGCTTACCTCTAAGATCCTCCACCGGGTTTTTTCACGAGCTTGGGGCCCATGATCTCGCCGATGAGCCTGGCCAGGACGTCGATCAGGGTTCTCTCTTCCAACAGGAACGGGCCTTCCTCCCGGACGGGTTTTTCCATGAGGTACCCCACGGCCAGAGTGCCGGCGGGCTCGCCGTTCACGATGGTGGAAGAGCTCTGCTTCCACCGGGTGTCCTGGAAGTTATCGGTTTTATATTCCTTCCCCCAGAGGATGATTTGCGAATAGGCATCCTGCGGGTCATGCCACCCCGTAGGGATGAGCTTCACGATGTCCTGGACTTTTTTCTCTTCGGAGGGATAGCTCCGGTCGGCCATCAGGCTCACGATGGAATAGAGGCAGCTGATCTCCTTCACCCGCTCGATGAGCATGGGCTCCCGCTCGCGGAGGATTTCCTCCGCCCGGGCCCGTTTTCCCCTTTCGTGCTTCAGTTCTGCCTCTAATGAATCGAGTTCCGCCTGGAGATCTTTGATACGCTGTTCCCAGTCGACCGTGATCTTCTGGATGGCTTCTTTGACCTTGAGGCGTTGCCTTGAATCCTGAATCGAAGGCAAGGAATCCTTCAAAAGGGCCTTGGCTTCCGCCTCCAGGGGAAGATGTTTCTTCACTTTGTCCATTACCGGCTAGGAGAAATTTCTCTTGATCCAGTCATGACCTCCGGCAGAGCCGGAACTTTGAAAATACGTGAACCGCAGTCCTCTTCTTCGCGCCTTCTCTCGGGAGACAAAGGCGCTTCGTCCTCAGAGGTATTCTTCGCAGCGCCATACCCCTCCATCGGGTTTGGGATACCGGCAGGTCTCCCGGTTGGCGCAGTTCTTACACAACCCGATCCAGGACCCCAGGTCTTTTTCGGCCTCGATCATTCCGGTCCTTGATGGACCGTATCCTTCCACCGACACCCTCTCCGGCGCTCGCCCTTCTGCACTCGGGAGCATTCTGGCAAGTGAGGCAAAGCCCGGTAAAAACTCGATTTCCTGACATAATCTTTTCCTCCTTGGCCCTCTTTGGCGGCCGCCGTTCCGGAATATAAATTACCGGCGCAAACCTCCGGGTCGCTTAAAGCGCTTTCCAATAAAACAGCAAAGGATGTGCCAACCCTCCCGGATCTCCGGGGATCGAAGGCCGAAGGCGATCGATCCAGAAAACATTATGATTTTTAATGTGTTTTTAAAACGGAGGAGAAAAAAATGTACCCCCAGAAATGGTTTATCACCCTGAGCGGATTGGGGAAGGTTGAACCGGTGGGGCGATTTTCCCCGGAGGCATTTCTGACGAGGGCTTTCCGCTGCAAAATGGAAAATTTCAAGATATTCACATCTCCCTCTCAAGGCCTTGTCGT
>JAPLIW010000205.1 GCA_026388915.1 Deltaproteobacteria bacterium | reverse complement strand
TTTACTGACAACCACCTCATCCTGGGATTGGGAGTGCGGAAACTCGGTGAGGTGGGGAGCCGGGAGCCGGTCATGAAAGGGGTGGAGGAAGTCGCAAGGAAAATAATGAGGTGAACCAGAATATGGCGGATTCTATGATTCCAAGCAGGCTTTCTTAACTTTCTCATCCTCAAGCAGATTCTTGGCCTGCCCCCCCAAGAAGGTTCCCAGCGGGCATCTGCATGTTTATGCCAGCATCGTCTTCTCCGTTTCTCCAAGGGCGGTGTTGAGAAACTCTCGCGATCAGAAGCCGCAGGGGCTGCGGTTAAAGAGGATATTCTCCGGATATATGAATCGGCCTGGTGAGGAACATCTTGAATGGAGTATACAATGCGATATCGTCCTTGCCGCAGACGAAACCTCTCTTGGCCGGTTAACTTTTCGCACCCCCGAGGACTCGGGTCCTCGGAGAGCCTATCGATGCTTTGAAGGATTTTTTTCAAATCCTTCTTCGGGATGAGTTCAAAATCTTTCCACACCGACGCCTTGAAGAAGATTTTATATGCGGCCATCTTTTTTTAGCCTCTTGACCATGTCAACATAACTGATCAGAGGTTCTTTCGACCTCTCGTCAAAAGCTGCGAGATCCTCCGCATCCTCGGCAAGGGCCTCCTTAACCGCATCGTTCACAAGTTCCGACAGCGAGCGAGAGGTTTCAACGGCTTTGAGTCGTAATGTCTTATGTAAGACCGGATCAAAATAGATTGTGGCCCTTTTCGACAATGTTGCCATGATGTTACCTCCTTTCATGTAGCCATAACATTATAGCGTTAAAACGTTTTAATGTCAATAGTTTTGGAATGCGCCCATGGGCTTATGATAAGCCGCCCGAGGCAGGACTCGACGCCGCGGCTATTGAAGTTTGGATTTGGGAATGGAAGGATGTATTTTCCCTGAGAACTCTGCGGGCTCTGCGAGATAAGGGTTTTAGGCTTTGTTGAAGTTCCGCTGGTGGTTTTCGACCGTGGCGATGAAGTTTTTCGTTTCCCGGGGCATGGCCTCGGGGCGCTTTTCCAGGTTGCCCATTCCCCAGTTGTAGGCGGCGAGGGCCAGCTTCACATCTCCCCGGTAGCGGTCCAAAAGCCTTCGCAAATAGCTCGTCCCGCCCATGATGTTCTGGGTCGGGTCAAAGGGATTGGTCACTCCCAATTCGGCGGCGGTTTCGGGCATCAGCTGCATTAATCCCCGGGCTCCTGCCCTGGATACCGCCAACGAATTACCCCCGCTCTCGGCCTGTATAACGGCCCGGATCAACCCTGGTTCCACCCTGTACCTCTGGCTGGCCTCCTGGATAATGGATTCAAAATCCCGATCTACCGGTAGAAAATTTGACGCCTCCCAGTCAACCTCCAGGTCCGATAATTCAAGGGAAGGGGGCAAGGTAGGGGGGCCCTGGGTCTGGGAAAAAATCAGGGGAGAAGAAAGGAAGAAATCAGGCTCTGTCGCCTCCGCTTCCGAGAGAACTAAGTCAACGGTTTTCTTCAAGATTTGCAGGGCAAGCCGTTCCATGACGATGGGCTCACCCATTTTTCCTTCAAGGAAAGAAAGGAACTCAGCCCGATCCCGGGTTTGAGTCGCCGGGGTGGAAAACGGGTTTCGGGCGAGGAAATTTTGCGGGGCAATTTTCCCGATCATGATAGATATTAAAAAAGCAAGCTTCATGCCAAAGGCATTGTAAGGGCACGGTGGATTCATATTTGCGCCTTGACTGTGCCCATTGAGTTTAATACGCTCTTCTTGAAAGTAATGATCAGAGGAAGGTGCCGAATGAAAAAGGAATATGATTTTTCGAAAGGGGAACGCGGCAAATTTTATCGCCCTCCGATTGAGATAAATGTACCGATCTATCTGGAGCCGGACGTCGCCGCCTTCGTTCGGAAGTACGCGAAAAAGAAAAAAGTGGACACCCAAAAGATTGTCAACCAATGGTTGCGCAACAACATTGAAACGGTGCGATCGATCTTGTGAATCCGATAGATATCTGGGGCCTCGCAACAAAGAGGATGATTCATGAGCTTTAGGAAAGAGCCTACAAGGGCGAAAGGAAAAACTTAAGGCTGGACAAGCGGGGACTCCTCCTTTTCAGGGGGTTGGAGGTCCTCTTCGAATTCCGGGGGTACGATTCCCCGCTTGAGCATGATGCTGTAAATCACTTCCGCGCGGCTCTCCACATACCGCTGAGTTCCCGCCGGATCTAATTTTCTCGGGCTGGGCAGGACCACGGCCAGGCGGGCCGCTTCCCGGGGAGAAAGCTCGGAGGCGGGCTTCTCGAAGTAATGGCGGGAGGCGGCCTCGGCGCCGAAGATCCCGTCGCCCCATTCCACCACGTTCAAATAAAGCTCGAGGATGCGCTTCTTGGAGAGAACCTGTTCCATTCTCCAGGTGATGAGGACTTCCCGAATTTTGCGCCAAAAACTCTTGGCCGGAGAGAGGTAGAGATTTCTGGCCAGCTGCTGGCTGATGGTGCTGCCTCCAAATTTCAATCTGCCGGACTGCAAATCTTTCTCCACGGCCTGCTTGATGCCTTCATAATCAAACCCCTCGTGGCTCCAGAATTTATCGTCCTCGGCGATCAGCACGGCCTTGACCAGATACGGGGATATACGGGAGAGGGGGACCCATACCTGGTGGATCTGAGCTTTCCGGCCCTTTTCCCTCCATTGCTTCTCCCGGTATTCCATAAAGGCGGTTTTGGCAGGGTTTTCCTTTTTCAGCCGGGAGATATCCGGCATGAGGGCCAGATAGGCAAGGCCCAGGATGGCTGCGAGCGAGAAAGTGAAAATGAAGAGCTGGTATGATTTTTTTTTACTCCTGGGACCGAGTGTCTTTGAAAAAAAAAGAGAAGAGCCATTCAAAAAGGAATGAAAAAAATGGAAGTCGGCCTTTGTTTTTTGTAGAAAAGGGCACATGGAGGATTGAGGGCTGGACTTATTTGAACTCTTCCAGAAGCTCAAAAAACCGTTCTCGGGTTATCCCGGCAGTGGCCATATTGGTTCTGATGTGGGTGACAGGGACGAGTCGAGGGCTACTTTTTATGACTAGAGGTCTTTTGGCCCCTGGCTTCGTCATGATTATGTGATCTCCTTTTTTCCGCTGGATGGTAAAGCCTTCTGATTGGAAGATTTTTATGAGGGTTTCATAGTGGATCGGGGTTAATTTTTTTTCGGACATTTGGGCTAAAGGGCGAGAGCTAATCTTTCCTCGGCTATCGGTTTTCTCGATTCCCAGGAATCACCGATTTTGGAAAAGCCTGATTCTTCCAGAACTTCCTCCAAGGTACCCATTCTTTCGCACTCTTCCACGAAAGCTTCGATGGCTTCCTTTATGGAGCGCTGGGCCTCGCCGATTGTTTCTCCGAAACTGGAAACATTTAGCTCTGGAGAAAGGGCTACAAACGAATCCCCCTCTTTGAAGATTTCAATCCTGGCAGAAATTTTCATTTTCATCACCTCTCTATACGCACTATACCATAAAGTAGGGTGAATTTGCAGTTTTGGTTTCATCCCGATGCTTTCCCAAAAAAGAATGAATGGCCAGGGAAAAGCATTTTCTGGTATAAAAAAAGAGTCCAGAGTTAGGAAGGATGGGTCGAGGGGACCCAAAGGCTTTTATATCATGAAAAGGGAGAATGTATGGAAGATCAGGTGAAGGCGAAGATTGCGGAGATGAAAGACTGGCTGATCGAGACTCGTCGGACCATTCACATGAATCCCGAGCTGGGGTTCGAGGAGGTGGAGACCGCCAAGCTGGTCGTCGGGTATCTGGAGAAATTCGGCCTCCAGGTGAAGACCGGGATGGCCAAGACCGGGGTCATCGGCCTCTTGAAGGGTGAGAAGCCGGGCAAGACCGTTGCCATCCGGGCCGATATGGACGCTTTGCCCATGGAGGAGGCCAACCCGGTTCCCTACCGTTCGAAAGTGAAAGGGAAGATGCATGCCTGCGGCCATGATGCCCATGTGACCATCCTTTTGGGAGTGGCCCGTCTTTTCTCATCGATGCGCAATCAGGTGCAGGGAAATATCAAATGGATCTTCCAGCCCGCCGAAGAAGGAGGCGGGGGAGGACGGGTCTTGACGGAAGAGGGGGTGCTGGAAAACCCAAAAGTGGATGCCATCTTCGGCGCCCATCTGTTTCCGGACCTGAAAATCGGGAGAGTGGGAATTCATGAGAAGGAAGGCTTGGCGGCCACGGATCGGTTCGTCATCAAAATGATCGGCAGGGGAGCCCACGGGGCCTATCCCCATCTTTCCAAGGATCCCATTTTAGCGGCGGGGCATCTGATCACCCAGATCCATTCCATCGTCAGCCGGAATATCAACCCCCTGGACAGCGCGGTCATCACCATCGGCAAGGTGAGCGGGGGCACAGCCTTCAACATCATTCCCGACGAAACGGAAATCCTGGGAACGGTGCGCTCCCTGAGCCAAAAGGTCAGGGAGGAGCTGAAATCCAGGATGGAGCAGGTGACCCAGGGGGTGGCCAAGTCCTTCGGGGTGGATTGTGACTTCGATTTTCAATACGGATACCCGGCCCTCATCAACGACCCGGAAATGTCCCGTCTGGTAGCGGCGGCCTGTGCGAAAGGGATCGGCAAGGAGAACGTGGATTTCATCCGGCCCTCCATGGGAGGGGAGGATTTTGCTTACTACCTGGAGAAAGTGCCCGGGTCCTTCTTCCGGCTGGGGTGCCGCAATGAAGCGAAGGGGATCGTCAACCCCTTCCACAGCAGCCGTTTTAACATCGACGAAGACGTCCTGCCCTTCGGAGTGGAGATGTTTGCCCGGATCATCGATGAGTATTTGGGGCTAAAACTTTTCTAAATTCGGAATTCGGAGTGCGGAATGCGGAATGAAGATTTCGGAATAAGGCGGCAATATGGAAGGAAAGGTTCTTATTCCGCATTCCGAATTCCGCACTCCGCATTCTGAGGATTCCTCTTATGAGTCTCTCAGAAAAACCTCCAGGAACCCTGTATGTTGTCTCCACGCCCATCGGCAACCTGGAGGACATCACCCTGCGGGCCCTGCGGGTCCTCAAGGAAGTGGACCTCATTGCCGCGGAGGACACCCGGCGGACCCGCCAGCTCCTCACTCACTACGGAATCCATAAACCCCTGATCAGCTACCACGAGTACAACCGCCGGATGCGGGGAAAAACCCTGCTCCAAGAGCTCCGCAAAGGGAAAAACATCGCCCTGGTGACCGACGCGGGGACCCCCGGGATCTCCGACCCGGGAGAGGATCTGGTGCGCGGGGCGATCCAGGAATCCATACCTCTGATTCCCATTCCGGGGCCGGCTGCCCTGGTTGCGGCGCTTTGCGTTTCCGGGCTTCCCACGGAGAGCTTCCTTTTCTACGGATTTCTTCCCTCCAAGACTGCCGCTCGGAAGAAGTGGCTCGCCTCTCTCAAAGATCGGCCGGAGACCCTGGTCTTTTATGAGTCCCCCCGGAGGCTGGATTCCCTGTTGGGCGATGCGGGTCAGATCCTGGGCGACCGGCGGGTGGTGGTGGCCCGGGAGATGACCAAGGTGTACGAGGAAGTTTATCGAGGGACCATCTCCGAAGTTCTGGATCAGTTGGGAGAGGAGGAAGTGAAAGGGGAGGTCACGGTCATCCTGGAAGGATGTACTTCTTCGCCCGCGCCCGAGGCGTCCTCGATCGTGGAGGCCCTGAAGCATTATTCCCGGGAGATGGGGCTATCCATGAAAGAATCGGTCGGCCGAGTGGCTGAAGAATTGGGTGTTTCGCGGCGACAGGTCTATCAGGAGAGTCTGAAGTTGAAGGAAGAATCCGAGAAATAGCTCCGCTCCCCCAAGGAAATCACCCTCGCTTTGCCGGGGAGCGGAGGATTGATCGATTACCTGCTCCGTTTCTTCTTCATGGGTTTCATGCAGCAGATGATGGGGTGGGCTTCCGCGCATCCGCAGGCCTCATCGACCGTGACCGACAGGCCGCAGACTCCGCACACATAGCCCCCGCCCTTTTTGCCCTTGCCTTTGGCCACTGTTCTTTTAGCTGCCTTCTTCGCTGCCATGGTTGTACCCTCCTTATAAGGTTTTTATGGAGTGAACCTCTCGGTTCACGGCAATACTTCCACCGGCCCGAGCGACTCGAAGGACTGGCGGAAAGCTTCAGCCCGACCCACGATAACCGCAAGCAGGTCCTGAGGATGAATCCTTTCCCGGGCGGTACGGGAGATCTCCTCCAGGGAGACCCCGTTGACCCGATCGGGGTAAGAGGACAGGTATTCGATGCCCAGTCCGTGCAACTCTACCTGAATGATCCTTTGGGCAATCTGGGAAAGCGTTTCGAACCGCCGGGGATAACTTCCGGTGAAGAAGTTGACCGCTTCCTCCCGCTCCTGCTCGGTCGCTCCCCCATCGAGAAAGGACCGGAGAACCGAAGCGATCTCCTGGACACAGGAGAAGGTGATGTCCGTGGGAGTGAAGGTGGATATGGTGAAGGGGCCCGGGTATTTCCGCGGCTCCAGGGAAGAATAGATTCCGTAGGTGTATCCCAGCTCGGACCGGATCTTCTGCATGAGGCGGGAAGAGAATCCGCCTCCTCCCAGAATATAGTTCATGACTTCAAAAGGAATGTACCCCGGATGGGCTAAAGGAATCCCGATATGCCCCAGGCGGATCTGGCTCTGGGTTAATTCGGGGCGGTCGACGATCCGGGTCCGGATGCCGCGGGACAGAGAGGGTGAAAATTCCCGGACCTCGGGCTTCTTCCGCCCCAAGTCGGGGAAGGTCCCCTCCACCCACGGGAGGCAACGATCGAGGGATAGATCCCCGACCAGGACCAGGAAGCTTCCCGGGGCCAGGAAACTCTTCCGGTAGAATTCCCTGACATCCTCAATCGTGAGTTTGGGCAGCGACTCCAGGGTCCCGTAGGCGGGGTGGTCGTAAGGAGTCCCCTGGAAGAGCATCTGTTGAAACCGCTCGTCGGCGATAATCTGGGATTCGTCCTTCTGCTGGATCAGTTGACCGATCCGGCGCTGCTTGAGCTGCTCGAATTCTTCCGGAGCATGTGCGGGCTCCGCGTAAATTTCCCGGAGCAACTCCAGATGGCGTTCCAGGTCTTCGCTGAGGCCGGAGATGTGCAGGGAGGTGACATTCCATCCGGCGTAGGCGGAAAGGATAGCGCCCATTCCGTCCATCTCCGCCGCCAGCCGGAAGGAAGAGCGCTTCTGAGTTCCCAGGGTGAGCATCTCGGCGGAAAGATCCGCCAGCCCGGCTTGCCCTACCGGGTCTGCTTCGGCGCCGCAGGGGACGATGAGATGGATGCTGACCAGGGGAAGGTCCGGCAGGGGAACGGCATAAAGCTTCAGTCCGTTCCCCAAAACCGAAGAGGATATGGCGGGTAAAGCAAATTTTCTCGACGGGCTGCCGGTCTTCATTCCACCTCTCCCAGGTCTTCATGCTCTTTCTGGCTGACCGGCTGAAGCGTGACCACCGTCCGGTTCTCCGGTCGCAGGTACTGCCGGGCAACGCGAAAGACATCGTCGGGGGTTACCGATTCATACCGGTCGAGGAGCGGGTAGATCAGGCGGAAGTCTCCCGCTCTCACCTGATAGAGGCCGGCCAGCAACCCTTTGGAGAAAAGAGTCTGCAATCCCTGCAAAAAATAGGAGCGGGCCTGTTTCCTGGCTTTGCGGACCTCCTCCTCGGGGAGAGGCTGCTCCCGGAGTTTTTCCGTTTCTTCCCAGATTTCTTTCTCCAGCGTGTCCACGGAGATAGCGGGAGAAGCGACGGCGAAGAGCTGCAGAAGACCGGGGTCCATGGAGAAGAAGGGAGGATACCCCACTTCAGCCTGGGCTTCCACCGCTTTTCCCGGCTTCTCAAACCGCTCAAAGAAACGGGAAGAGCGTCCCACGGAGAGGATCACACAGAGAATCTGCAGGGGAATGAGATCCGGGTGGGCGATCCCGGGAACGTGGAAAGCGGCGAAAAAGGCCGCCACCTGGGACACCTTTTTAAAAACGGCGCGCTTCTCCCCCCGCTGAGGTTTTTCGGGAGTGATGGTCAGGCGGGGGAAAGGCTGGGAGGGGATGGGCCCGAAGTGCCTCTCCACCGATCTCAAAGCTTCATCCGCGAGAACATCCCCCACGATCACGACCACCGCGTTGTTGGGGGCGTAATGAGTCCGGTGGTATTCCTGGCAGTCTTCCAGCGTCAGGCTTCTCAGGTCCGAATCCCAGCCGATGACCGGCCAGCGATAGGGGTGCTGTTCGTAGGCCAAAGCGACCAGCTGCTCAATGAGCAGGCCGAAGGGGCTGTTCACCGAACGGAGTTTGCGCTCGCTCCGCACCACTTCCCGTTCGGTCTCCAGATTCTCCTGGGTCAGGAGGAGATTCTGCAGCCGGTCCGCCTCCAGGCGGGCGGCCAGATCCAACCGGTCCGCCGGGAGATTCTCGTAATAAGAAGTGTTGTCCGTGGTGGTGAAGGCGTTGAGGGATCCCCCGTTGGCCTGGATGATCCTAAAAAATTCTTCCGCTCCTACCTGACGGGTTCCCTTGAACATCATGTGCTCGAAGAGATGGGTGATCCCGGTGATGCCCGGCCGCTCGTAACGGGAGCCGGCGGCAAAATGGACCTGGAAGGAGATCATGGGCAGGGAACGAGCCTCGCCCACCAGGACGCGCAGGCCGTTCCCGAGACGGTGTTCGGAAAATTCAGGAAGCCCTTTCATCTCATCCTTCCCAGTGGATGCACTGAACCGGGCAGCTGTCGATAGCCTCTTGAATCTTTTCTTCCGAAGCGCCGGCAGGGTCGTGCACTTCGGAGAGATCCTTATCGTTCAGGCGAAACACTTCGGGACAAACTTCCGCGCAGAGCCCGCAGGAGATGCAATCGTCCTGATTGACCACCGGCTTTTTCAATTCCGCCCTCCTCGCTTTTCTGTGGCTTTTTTAACTTTAGACACTTTAGCGCACTTTAGGCATTCTAGGCACTCAGGTCTCAGCCCACCCGGATCAGCATCACCGGGACGACCGAACAACTCAAAACTTTGTCGGCCACGCTCCCCAGGGCCCAGCGGCTGATTCCGCTCCGGCCGTGGGTGGCCATGGCGATGAGGTCGAACTTGTTCTTCCGGGCAAAATCGCAGACCTGGACCGCATCCTTTCCGTAGACCACGACGGCATAGGCCCGGACGCGTTTCTTCCGGAGGCGGGAGACGATCTTCTCCAGATAATCCCAGGCTTCCTGGAGGAGCCGCGCCCGTTCCTCCTTTTCTTCCTTGGGGTCGATGCGGTAGCTGACGACGACGCGGATCAGATGGACTTCGGCCTGACAGTACCGCACCATTTTTTCCACCCGGGGGAGAATTTTCTCGGCCAGCTTGGACCCATCCAGGGGAACAAGAATTTTTTTGAACAGGATCCCTCCTCGATCCGAGTTTCTGGAGATGGAATAAACCAGGTATATGAAAAATTATAACATCGGGATATTTGAATGTCACCCAATCAAATGCGGAATTCGGAATGCGGAACTCAGAATGAAACCCGAAAGGCATTCCCTCGAACCTTGAGGTTTGGGATTCCGCATTCCCCATTCCGGATTCCTTGCCCATCCCCAGTTTTCGTGCTCGTTGGGGTTCGGGCTGGAGGAATTCGGATCATCAGGCTCGGCGGGATCATCGTTTTCTGATCCCCTTCCCGCCTATCCTCCGCAAAGAGAGGCCTGCGAGGAAATAGCGCCAGGGGCAAGACTGGGATAAACCTTCTCCCCTTGCGAATCTCCCCGGGACAGGCCCGACCCAATGAAAGAATAACCGCCTTAGGATGATGATCCGAATTCCTCCGGCCTGAACCCCATGGGCACTTTTTCTCTCTTCCAGATTTTTCTCGGCCATGGGTTGTTTCCGCAAAAACTGGGGGCGGGCAAGTTCCGAATTCGGATTGACTTGCCCCAGGGCTTGGGCAATAATGCAGCTCCGGAAGGGAAAAGGTGGAAGGAGAGATGACCCGGATTTATCTGGTTCGCCATGGAACCACGGAATGGAACCGGGAGGAAATCTTTCGGGGGCGAGTGGATTGTGCCCTCAACGAGACCGGACGGGCGGAAGCCAGGGCCGTGGCCGCCTATTTTGAAGGAGTAGAGCTGGATGGGATCTACACCAGCCCCCTGGCCCGGGCGGCGGAGACCGCTGCGGCCATAGCTGCGGGCCGGGGGATTGGGGTAGCGCCCGACCCCGCCTTCATAGACTTGGACTTTGGAGAATGGCAGGGACATCCCTTGAAAGAAGTGAGGGAAAAGTATCCCAGTCTCTACCGGGCCTGGCGGGAGAAGCCGCAGGAGGTGACGATCCCGGGAGGAGAGAATCTGGATTCGGTTCGGGCTCGGGCCTGGGAGGGTCTTCTCCGGGTCGCCCGGGAAAACCCGGACCGAACCGTGGTAATCGTCTCTCATCGGGTGATCACCAAGGTTCTCATCTGCGCCGCGCTGGGACTGGACAACTCTCATTTCTGGCAGATTAAGCAGGACACCACGGCGATCAACTGCTTGGAATATGCACGGGGGAATTTCATCGTTTCCCTGCTGAATGATACCTGCCACTTGAAATCCATTCACCCCGGGGTTGGAAAGAAGGATTTCTGATGGAACCCTGGAAGCAGACGGCCGTCTCTCTGTGGAATAATCGATTGCGCTTCCAGTTGCGGGCGGCGTGGGATATCCTCTGGGAAGCCCGCGGGGCTTTCATCAAGGACGGCTGCATGAACCTGTCCGCCGCGCTGGCTTTCTACACCATCCTCTCCCTCATCCCCTTTCTGTTCCTGATCGTTTCGGCAGCCGGGTACTTTCTCGGTTCCTCCGATGACGCCCATCAGATGGTCATCGTTTTCATGGACCGGTATTTCCCCCAGGCCAGCGCCATGATCCTCAAAGAAGTCAAGGCCATCTCTCAACGGGCCGGAGTTCTGGGATGGGTGGGAATTCTCAGCATGATCTGGACGGCCAGCGTCATTTTTTCTTCTCTGGAATTTGCCATGGGAGTCGTCTTCCGGGTGGAGCAGAGGAGGCAATATTGGAAGTCCAGGTTGCTGGCCCTTTCCATGATTCCGGGGTCTTCGATAATTTTTCTTCTCTCCCTTTTCGTAACCGCCTTCACCGGGATCGGGAGGAGTTACGGGCTCAATATATTGGGGTGGGAGATCGGGCGTTCCGCCTTCTTCGGGTTCCTGGTGGGCTACCTTTTCCCCTACCTGGTCCTGGCCTTGGCCTTCACCGCCGTCTACCGAATCATTCCCAACACTTCGGTCACTTTCCGGCACGCGGTGGCGGGGGGGGCGAGCTGCGCCTTTCTCTTCGAGTTGGCCAAACACTTCTTCACCTGGTATATAGGACGGTCATCCCAGTACAACGTGATCTACGGTTCCCTGGAAGCCATCGTCATTCTGGTGATCTGGGTCTTTTATTCATCGATCATCCTTTTGTTCTGCGCCGAGGTCGTCTCGGCCTACCGGCGAAGAGACGTCACGCTCCTGGAGAAAGCCTTCCTGTAGGGAAAGATCGGGCATGGAGCAGGGAGCAGGGAGCAGGGTGCAGGGGGCCAGGGGGAATAAAAGTGAGTGAGTTCCGCGGATTGGCCGAACGATCTGGAGATCAATAGCCAAGGACAAGGAAACACGGGCAACTGACATTTCAATAGATGTTCATAAACGATGAACCATGAATGGTGACGACCAGCGGGTTAGCAGGCGACATGGAACCTGAAACTCGAAACTCGAAACTCGAAACTCATAATCCGGAATCCAGGCATCGGGCCCGGTCCCTTTTTTCCTTCTGTACCTACCACTTCATCGACGACGGCTTTGCCGATTCCATCTATCTTCTTCTCCCTTTTATCGCCGCCGAACTCCATCTTTCCTTCAGCGGGGTGGGCTTCCTCAAAGGGGTTTTTTCCGGAGCCATGAGCCTGCTCCAGCTTCCCATGAGCCTCCTGGGGGAGAGGGTTGGAGAGCTGACCGTGATTTCCCTTGGAACTTTCGGCTTGGCGGGGGGCTTTCTGCTCCTGAGCTCGGCCTCCACCTTCTTTTCGGTTCTTCTGACTCTCATTCTGGCCAAGGGAACCGGGGCCGGCCAGCACGGCCTGAGTTCATCCGTGCTATCCCGGGTTTTTGAAACCTCCGGACGCCGGGCAGCCATGGGAACGTATAATTTCTCGGGAGACGTGGGGAAAGTCGCCGTCCCCTTCCTCCTGGCTCTGCTCATCAACTGGATGGGCTGGAGACAGGGGGTGTTCGTCCTCTCCCTCGGCGGAATCGCCGCCGGAGCGGTTCTCTGGTTTCTGGCCCGGAATGAAAGGGCCGAATTTTCCGCGCCGAAGGCCGAACCGAGGCAAAAGAGCAAGGGAATCGACTGGGGAATCCGCGACCGCAAGGCTTTCTTCGCTCTTCTGACGGTTGGAATTCTGGACATTGCCACCCGGACGTCTCTGCTCACCTTTCTGCCCTTCCTTCTGCTGCAGAAAGAAATCCCGGCGGCCCAGGTCGGCTTCGCCCTGACTCTTCTCTTTGCCGGCGGAGCCGCGGGAAAGTTTGCCTGCGGATTATTGGCCGAACGATTCGGGGTCATCCCCATGGTGGTAGGTACCGAGGCTTTGACCACCGCCGGGATCTTATCGCTCTTCTGGGTATCCCCATACGGGATCTGGTTCCTTCTGCCTTTTGTAGGGGTCGTGTTGAATGGAACCTCCTCCGTGCTTTACGCTACGGTAGCCGAGATCATTTCTCCGGGGGGCCGCTCCCGGGGATACGGACTTTACTATGCCATTACCCTGGGGGCTGGAGCCGGGGCGCCGGTCATCTACGGCCTGGTGACCGATTTGCTGGGGCTAACCTTCAGCCTGGTGTCCATCGCCCTGATGGCCTCCATCACCATTCCCCTGAGCCGCTATCTCTCCAGGCCCGAACCCTGCCCTCCATACCCAAACTGAGCGGGGAAGAACTTGCTCCCTTCACTTTTGCAACTCCTTTTTCGGCTGAAAGGTAAGGTTGTGGCCCGGAAGGAAGGGGATTACGCGGAAAAAGCATCGGCCCAGTTATTTCGGATTGCGGATTTCG
>JAPLIW010000035.1 GCA_026388915.1 Deltaproteobacteria bacterium | reverse complement strand
CCTTTTCTTTGCAGGGATGGCAGCGCAGGCGCTGGGAAGCTCCGATTTTTATCCGGGGAATGGGAATAGGGACTTTCATTCTTTTTTCCCTTCCTTCGACTCCGTCAGGGCCTGATGGTACTTCTCCGGCGGCCAGAGATTCCGGGGGTTATAGGCCACCGGAAAATCCCAGGGGTTGACGAATCTTGTCTCGAAATTGGCCCGCTGGTTTCTGGTGGGGCTCCAGAAGAGACCGCCGGAATGCATCAGCTTGCTGAAAGGAAAATAGATCAGAAGAACCAGGACCAGGAAGAAATGCAGTCCAAAGAGCCAGTGAACCTGGGGGATCACGGGTTGAAGATGAACCAGGCTCAGGGCGTAGGCCTTCACCTCCACCAGGTAGGTCCGGAAAAAGACCCGGAGAAGGGTTCCGCTCAGGGTGATCGCTAGGATGAGAAACAGGGAAAAATAATCCCCCAGGATCGAGACGTACAGCACTTTTTCATCCGCCAGCCGGCGGGCGAAAAGAAGCGCGAGGGGAATGGGAATCAGATAGCCGGCGTAGAGACCCAGGGTTTGAATGCCCTCGACCCAGCCGGGAACCGGGTAGAGGAAATAACGCAGATGCCGGAGAAGGACCAGCCAGAGCAGAATATGAAAGGCCAACCCCGCCGCCCAGAGGAAGCGGTCTCCTTTGAAGAGGCTGGGAAACCAGAGGGCATCCCCGATCAGTCGCCAGATCACTCCACCCCGGGTCCGTGGAGCCGGAGTGGTTACGATCCTCAAGGGCACCGGGGTCCTTCCCCAGACCCAGAAACGGTAGAGCACCCCGATCAGGAAGACTGCCGCGCTCAGATAGGGGAGCAGGATAAATAGGAATTTTTCAGCCATTTTCAGATCTCACCCCCACCCTCGCCCTCCCCGAAGGTGTGAAAAAATTGATTTTCAGCCGTCACCCCGGTGTAAACCGGGGTCCAGTCAGTTCGTAAATCCTTAAAAACACTGGATTCCGGCTTTCGCCGGAATGACGTGAAAAAGAACTAATTCGATTTTTTCACACCTTCCCCCATCGAGGGGGAGGGAATTTCTTATCTAATTCAATATGTTTACCCTCTCCCCTCGCGGGAGAGGGCAGGGCGAGAGGGAGGATAGGAAGGTGGGGTGCTGTGATTCTAAACGGGAATCCCGAGCCGCTTGTAAATCCCCGGGAGCTTCTTCTCCGCCTGGGCCTTCACCTCAAAATAGAGATGATTCCCGTGGGAGTCCATGGCCACCGTGAGAGGACCGAAATCCTTGACCTTGAACTGGTAGAGAGCTTCCGGATGGAGTTCTTCGAAGTACACCTTTTCCACTTCCACGATCTGTTTCGTTTCCACGGCCGCGGCGCCGCCCACGATCGCCAGGTAAACCCCGCCGAATTTCTTCATCGCCTCCAGGCTGCCCTGGTACTGGCCGCCTTTGCCGATGATGGCCCGCGCCCCGTATTTCTCCATCAGGCCGGGAGTGAAACGGTCCATCCGTCCGCTCGTGGTCGTGCCCACGCAGATCGGCTCCCATCGCTTCCCCACTTTTTTCATGCTGGGGGCGGTGTGGAGAAGGACGGCCCCTTGCAGGGAAACCGGGGGTTCGTTCTTCTTGTCGAAGATGTGAATCAGGGTGAGGTCCCGGATCCCGAAGATGGTCCCGTTGAGGATCACCGTATCACGGACCTTCAACTTCCTCACCGCTTCTTCCGTCAGGGGAGTGTTGAACGTGTAGGTCGCCATCTCGATCTCCTTATTCTTCGTTGCTCGTTGCCGGTTATTGGTTACAAGTTACTATAGGGAACGGCCAAAATAAGTTGACATGATCAAAGGCAGCATTTTGAATCAAACGCATGCGAGCCAGAAATCCCCCCTTGCCCCCCTTTAAAA
>JAPLIW010000126.1 GCA_026388915.1 Deltaproteobacteria bacterium | reverse complement strand
GCCTCGGTTTTCGACAACGAAATAAAACTGTACCGCAGCTCCGACAAATCTTTTACCCTCCTGGCCTACCTCTGGGACAGGCGGGACCTGTGTGCCGTCCATGACCACGGCGCCTGGGGTCTGATCGGGCCGCTTCTCCATCCGCTGCGGGAAGTCAAATACCGCCGGTTGGATGACGGGCAGATAGAAGGATATGCCCATTTAGAGCAAGCCTCCGATTTGGCCCTTCAGCCCGGAGAAGTAGGAATCATCCTCCCCCTGGATAAGGGAATTCACCAGACCGGCGCGGCCGGTGAGCCATTGACCATCTCCCTTGGGGTGTACGGGAGAAGCATCCGGCAGGGGTACATCCATTTTTTTGACCCCCCGGGAAAAAAGGTTCGCCGGGCAACGACCCGATTGGTGTTTAAAAAGGTTTTGGCCCTCCGCGCCCTGGCTTCTTTAGAGGAGGTTCTAGGAAAACGGTTTTTGCCTTCCTCCCTGCTCGAATCCCTGCCTGAAGATTTAGTCCGGGAGTTTCGGCTCCATTCCCCAGAGACGAGTTCAAGATAGCCGCTCCAAAAGGCAACCGCCCGGTCCCTTCAAGAAGGAGTGATTTCCCACAGCTGTCGCAGAAATCCCCCCCGCCCCCCTTTAGGAAAGGGGGGAGATTTCTACGCTTTGCGCTATGCTCTCTGCCCTATGCGGTTATTAGTCTGAGTCCCATCAGCCCGACGAAAATGCAGATCAGCCGGATGAAGAGGGGAGAAAGCGCCCTCGATTTCCCGCTCCCTCCATAACCCCTTTGGAGATCACCAGGTCTTTTCCGACCTGTTTCCCGTCCCTTCGTACCCGCGGGTCCTGGCTTCCCCTGCCGGTTTTCATCATCGTCGTATGGGGATACCGGTAGGCAAGGTAATTCTTCAATAATGGGTCTTCCATTTTTATGAGGGCAAAGGTTTCTTGGTCCTTCCTCCAATCCTTTTCTTTTGACTCCAGCTTGGACCGGAACCCCTCCATAATTCCCTGGGCAAAGTCGCTCAAGCGGTAGCGGTTCAGGGCCCCGGCAGGATTGTATTCCTTCCACTTCATTTCGATGAATCGCTGCACGTAATCGTGGACATAACCGGCGATCCTTACATTGGGGATGGTTCCGCTGATCTCCAGAACCCGTCCCATCTTTTCCTTTTCGGGAACGTAACAGGGCACCCAGATCCCCCGGACGAAATAAAAATCCTGGAGGAGGTTGGCCAGGGCATAGTCCTCGACGAAGTGCCGCAGGGCAGGCTTTCCCACGAGGAGGCTGATAAACTCTTTCTTCTTCTCCGTCCGGAGGAGGTCCAGGTTGTGCCTGGATATGAGTTCGTGGGCTTTGGCCATGGCAGCCTCGGCCTCGTGCCGGTTGGGGCTCTCCGCCAGGGCCAGAAGCTTTTTGACCCGCACGAGGATCCGGTCCTCTCCGTCATGGGTTTCCTGAGAAATCCGGTCGTCTAAAGGTTTATATTTTTCGGATGCCCTGGGGTTGGCGCGGAGCAGATCACATGCCCTCTGGAAAAAAGATCCATGGGCGGTCTCCTGTCGCCCTCCCAGGATTTCTTCCGCCATCTGGTGGGCCATTTCATGGAGAAGAACTTCCCGGACCGAAGCCCAGGAGTAGTTTAGAACCAACTTTCGGCTCAGGGAGATCTCCCGTCTTTCCCCCGACCAGGTCCCCCACCGGCCGTTCAGGTCCCGGAGGGAAAAAAGGGGAGGGCGCATTTTTTCCCGATGGGGAGGATCCAGGATCCAGATGGCCCTCTCCCACTCGCAAGCCAGGCCATGGAGAATCCGCCGCTCCAGTTCTTCCTGGGCAACCCCATCCTTATTCATTTAACCGATCTCTTTCACCCGGAACAGGACCCAAAGAACCAATGACGCTCGTTAAAGGGGTCCTGGGAAGCAGGAACCAGCAACGAGCAACCCGCAACAAGCAGCCAGGAACCAGTAACGAACAACGGTCATGTCTGGTAGGATGCCAGGATCTCCCCGAAGTATAGAGTGTGATAATCCTTGGCCGGGTAGATGCTCTCCAGGTCCGGGGAAAGGAATTTCGGGTCCGTGGGCGCTTTATTGACAATTCGGCATTCGAAGTGGTACCCCGGGATTTTCAATACCGGCGCGCCGACTTTTTTTGATTTTAGGACGGATAACCCGCATTCCTTGAATTTGTCCAGGTCCCGGCCGGACTTCGAACCGCAGATGCCGATCTCCTTTTTCATATCTCCCGCGGGAAAGCTGACCGTGAAGCTTTCGGCCTCTTCGATCAGCTTATGGGTAAAACGGGACGTTCTCACCGCCACCATCATGGTGGGCCGGCGCCACATCACCCCCACCAGGGCCCACCCAATCGTCATCACGTTCGTCTTCTCTTTTCCCTTAACCACTAGGAACGCCCCTTCCTCCACTTGTTTCAGAACTTCCCCGGCCTTCTCATGGTATCGAAATTCCTTCATGTCCACCCTCCTCCGATCGATTCTAAACAGTCTAAAAAAGAATAAATGGACTGGTGGGTGATTGTCAAGACAAAGCAGATTTTATTATGGGGGAATCTTGGTGATCTCGTAAAAAGTCGCAATTCCATAGAATTCGTCATTCCGGCGAAAGCCGGAATCCAGTTATTTCAAGAGGTTCTGGACCCCGGCTTTCGCCGGGGTGACGCTCCAAGAGACTTTTTACGAGATCATCAAATTTGATGGCTTCGTA
>JAPLIW010000251.1 GCA_026388915.1 Deltaproteobacteria bacterium | reverse complement strand
TGGACAGGGCATTGATGATCAAATCGGGGTTGATCTCCCCGAAGGGATTGACGTGGCCGGAGCTTTTCCCGTAGAAGGTCCAGGAGCCGATCTCGGGGGACCACTCGGCGGCCAGCTCCTTCACGTTGTTTTCCAGGAAGGGATCGACTTCCTCGACGAAAAGGACCCGCTTGGCGTTGGCCATGTGTTTGGCCAGAAGCTTGGAGGGCAGAGGCCAGGTGGTTCCCATCTTGAGGATCCCCACCCGGTCCTGCAGGTCCAGGGTCCGCACCGCTTCCTGGGAGTAGAACCAGCCGCTCCCGGAGGTGACCATGAGAAGCTCGGGCTTTTCCGGCCCCACGTACCAGTTGAAGGGAGAGGTCTCGTACATCTCCTGGACTTTTTTCAGCTTCAGGTGAAGAGCCAGGTGGCGAAGGGGCGCCGCCACGGGGATGAAGATCTTGGAGGTGTCATACCGGGCGGTCCTTTTCTCCCGGGGCAGCTCACCCAGCAGGACGTTTCCCTTGGCGTGCGAGATCCGGGAAACACTCCGGACGATGACCAGGCTGTTGATGGATTCGGAGAGTTCGAAGGCATACTTGGCCATGTCCTTGGCCTCCTGGAAGGTGGCCGGTTCCAGGAGGGGCAGGTCCCCCAGCTTGGAGATGAAGCGGGAGTCCTCCTCGTTGGTGGAGGAGAGGGCCCCGGGATCGTCCGCGGCGACCAGAACCAGACCCCCGGTCCCGACCCCGGAGAGGTTCAGGTTGAGGATGAAATCCGAAGCCACGTTCACCCCGTTCTGCTTCATGGCACTCAGGGACCGGAGGCCGGCGAAGGAGGCTGAAGCCGCGGCTTCCAGGGCCACCTTCTCGTTCACCGACCACTCCACGTAGATTCCCATGTCCTTGGCCACCTGGGCGAGAGAGCCGATGATCTCGGAAGAGGGATTGCCGGGATAGGCGGCGGCAAACTGGACCCCCGCTTCCAGGGCTCCCCTGGCGATGGCCTCGTTTCCCATGAGCAGTTCATTGGACCCCGGAGCGTCTTTTTTGATAACCGACATAAATCCTCCTAAAAAACATTCACCGCCGAGATCGCGGAGAACGCAGAGTAAAATCAAACCCGAAACTCGAATTTCGAAATCCGAAACAATTCCAAAATTCGAATGACAAAAATTCGAAACATCTGGTTTTGTATCAATTTAGCCTTTTGAAAAAATATCAAATCCATATCGACTGAGATCCGCATCGCTGAAATCCCCCCCAACCCCCCTTTGCAAAGGGGGGCAGGGGGGATTTCTGGGGAATCTTTTCAGAAGATAAAAGTTACCTTTTTCAAAGAGCTAAAGTGTTACCTGGTTTTACAGAGTGGGATTTCGGTTATTGGAGCCTACTTCGTATTTCGTGCTTCGATTTTGGATTTTGTTACCTCTGCGTTCTCTGCGATCTCTGCGGTGAAAATTGTTTTTTAACCGGGCAGAAGTGGACGCAGCGCGTCCGCTCCCTTCAAGTACAACAGGTTGTCCTTGCTTCCCGTTCGTTTGACGATGTTCTCCAGGGCCCGTTTTTTCTTCAACAGGGCGGCTTCCTGCAAATGCTTCAGGTTGGCCCGGGGGACATCGGAGACTTCGATCATTTTGGCCTTCTTGGCCTCCTCCAGGAGCTCCTGCCCTTTGGCCGTGCGCACGATCACCGTGTTCCAGCCGGGGATTCCTTCCACGGCCCCCACGGAGAGGTCGGAAAATTCCGCGGTCATGTCCAGACAGACGCCGCAGGTGGGTCGGACGAATTTGCGGATGTGGTCCAGGGAGATGGATTTCATCCCGCCGGGAAGATGCAGCTGCAGGACGTTGGCCGGGGGCGGGGGAATGTCCATCTTGCCGATTTTTTCCACCGGGTAGTCCTTCTTGAGAAATTGCAGCGTGTCCGGATAGGCGAGGGCCCAGGTGCAGAAAAGTCCGATGACCAACTGCAGCTTCTCGACGTGGTTCTTGTTCTCCAGGGGATTGATCCGCATTTTCCCCATGGCCAAAACCTGGCAGGGGATTCCCACGACCGCCATCTTTTTCGGAGACCCCTCGACTCCCTTGTTGAAAGCCTCCAGAGTGGGAGAAGCGATGTAATTGGACCCGGCGCAGGCCAGGACCTGGCGTTTGTCTTGGGCCAGGGCCCCCGAGGAGAGAAGCTCTTTTCCTCGCTTGGTCAGCACGGCGCCGTCGATCATTTTTTTCTTCAGGGCCAGGGCGATGAGGGTCGAGGTGACTCCGCCGTACTGGCCCTTGGCGAGGGCCGATTTATCCAGGGACTTGGCCATGACCACCTGGCGGCGGGTCCCCAGGGAATCTCCCGGATAAGGGGCCCCGAAGAGGGCCTGGTTGACCGCTTCCAGGTCCGAG
>JAPLIW010000911.1 GCA_026388915.1 Deltaproteobacteria bacterium | reverse complement strand
ATGTCGGCAGAGCCGGGGGTTTACGTTGAGAAGTTAAAAACAGAGCTTACTCGCCTTTGACTCCGAACTCCATACGGGCGCGCGGACTTCGGCGAGCTCAGTCTAGCCGCAGCGCGCCCCTACATCCTCCGAACTATTTTCCTCCAACTTCAAGCCTCCAACCTCCAACCTCATCCCCCCTGCCCCCTGTTCTCAAGTTTTTCCTCGACCTGCGTTCGTTTCGATTTTATAATGAACCCGGGCAAATAAAACCGATTCGCGAAAGGGAAAATGGATTCCCAATCAATCCTGGACCTTCTGGAAAGGCATGGTCAACCTCATATCCTGGGCCACGTGCAGCGTCTAAGTCCGGGAAAGCGGGAAGTCTTTTGCAGAAATCTGGCCAGGCTGAATCTTCCTCTGGCCTTCCAACTTTATGGGGAATTTTCGGGGCAAAAGGGCTCCCGTACCGATCTCTCCAGCATTGGACCGGCTCCCATCATCTCGATCCCCAAAACTCCGGAGGAGATTCAAAGGCGGGAAAAAGCGATTCATCTGGGTGAAGCCTTGATCCGGGGGAATCAAGTTGCCGTTCTGATCGTGGCCGGGGGGCAGGGGACCCGATTGGGGTTTCCCGGGCCCAAGGGATTCTTTCCCATTTCTCCGGTGAAGAAAAAACCCCTCTTTCAGCTCTTTGCTGAATCGATCCAGGCGCTCTCGACCCGCTACCGGGCAGGGATGCCGCTTCTGGTCATGACCAGCCAGGAAAACCGCGAAGAGACCGAGACCTTTTTCGAATCCCGCGGGTTCTTCGGCTTGCCGAAGAGTCAGGTCCATTTTTTCTGCCAGGGGATGCTGCCGACTTTGACCCCTGGGGGAAAACTCATTCTGGGAGACGAGACGAGCCTGCTCGCCAACCCGGACGGCCACGGAGGGTCGCTGAAAGCGCTCTACGAATCAGGTCTTGCCGGGCGTTTGAAAGGGCAGGGGGTTTCGGAGATATTTTACTTCCAGGTGGACAACCCCCTGGCGAAGATCGCCGACCCGGCTTTTATCGGGTATCATCGACAGGAAGGAGCCGACATCTCCACCAAGGTGGTCCGCCGCCAGAACCTGGAAGAAAAAGTGGGAATATACGGGATGGTAAATGGGAAGCCGGCGATTATCGAATACAGCGACTTCTCTCCGAAGGACTACCGGTCTCGGGATGAGCAAGGGAACATCCGGTACTGGGCCGGGAACATGGCCATTCACATGATCTCCCTGTCTTTCGTGGACCGCCTGAACCGGCGGGGTTTTGCCCTTCCCTATCACCGGGCGGTCAAAGAAGTGGAGGGCCTGGACCCCGCCGGCAGGAACGAAAAGATGGCCGGCTTGAAATTTGAGACCTTCGTTTTTGACTCCATCCCCCTAGCGCAGAAAGCCTGTTGTATGGAGGTGGTACGGGAAGAAGAATTCGCCCCGGTAAAGAATCAAACCGGCATTGATTCACCGGACACCGCCCGGCAAGCCATGAACAGCCTCTTCAGGAGGTGGCTCACGGAGGCCGGGGGCGAAGTCGCCCCGAACGTCCAGGTGGAGATCAGCCCGCTTTTTGCGCTGGATCAGGAAGAGTTGGCCGAGAAGTTGAAGGGGAAGAAGGTGGTGGTCGGAGAGGACACCTACTTCGGATAGCCTACGCCTTTGAAGACCTAGGCCCCCCTTTTGTAAGGGGGGGTGCGGGGGGATTTCTGAGAGAGCCTGGAGAAATGCTCCGATACCGCGAAAGCCTGAAATCGAATGCGCGAAACCTCCGAAGGGAATTGACTGAGGCCGAAAAAAATTTTATGGAATCGGCTGCGGATGAAACAGATTTTGGGGGTGCAATTTTACCGGCAAAAGCCCATTGGAAACTTTATCGTTGACTTTTTTGCCCCAAGGGCAAAGCTAGTGGTTGAAGTGGATGGCTCACAACACCTAACAGACTCGGGCATGAGAGAAGACAGCAAGAGAGACGAGTATTTGAATAGACAAGGACTCTTGGTGCTTCGCTTCAATGATTCAGAGGTATTGAAAGAAACAACCGGTGTTCTTGAGGTAATTCTTCGGAGAGTCTCGGAACGGGTGACGCCAGAAATCCCCCCTCTGCCCCCTGAAGCTGTGAAAAAATCGATTTAGTCCTTTTTCACGTCATTCCGGCGAAAGCCGTAATCCAGTGTTTTCTAGGGCTTACGAACTGACTGGACCCCGGTTTTCACCGGGGTGACGGCTGAAAACCAATTTTTTCACAGCTTCCCTTTGCAAAGGGGGGTTGGGCGGAGGTTTCATCCGGATGCATCTCGAATCCTGTTTTGTCTTATTAAATCGGAATGATTCCGATTTATTGGTAAAATTTTTTTGTTTCCTCCCTCGCCGGCATCACCGGGAACGGGCGGAGAGTTTTTCTATGCATTCCGAGCAATAGCCATAGTATTCCAGCCGGCTTTCAGTGACCAAGAACTGAGCTTTCTTACCGACCGCCTGGCCCTGCAGGACGGGGGGGGCCTCATAATCCGAGATCTTGCGGCACCCTTTGCAGATCAGGTTGATGTGGTCATCGACATTTCCGTCAAAACGGTTCTCCATCCGGTCAAATTCCAGTGTTTTGATAATCCCGTGCTTGGATAATTCGTTGAGGGTGAGGTACACGGTAGAAAAGCTCAGGCCCCGGTATTTCTTCTTTGCTTCCCGATGAATAAGCCTGGCGCCGGGATGGAGGGTGTTTTGTTCCACAAAGGCATCGACGATCGCCAGCCGCTGAGGGGTGTGCTTTAAACCCTTCTCTTTCATTTTTTTTAAGATCGAATCTTTCATCTTCTTAATTCGGAATCATTCCGAAATAGAACCAATCTACCAAATTCCCTGGGGGTTGTCAAGCTGATTCTGAAAGGGTGGCTCAGCAAAGAAAAGAACCTTCAAGAACCCTTCGGGATTCTTCAATTCCCTTGGCTTTTGTGGTATTTTAGAAACCCGAATCCGGAAGCAACAAACGATATTCGCGGTAACCGGGTATTCTTCTCACCCTGTATATAATGGAAGCGGAAAGAGAGGGAATTCCATGGGTGTGCTGACCAAAGAGCAGGAGAGTCTTCTTAAGGAAGAGCGGGGCTTGATGAACGACCTGCGGACCGCCCTGGTCAAGTTCGAGGCCGAGCCGGAAGACGAGGCCACCCTCCGCGATTCGATTCAGCAGCTGGATGAGCTTTTTCTCCTGGTGGTGGTGGGCGAGTTCAATTCGGGGAAAACCGCGGTCATCAACGCCCTCCTGGGACAGAAGCTGCTGGAAGAGGGCGTGACCCCAACCACGACCCGGATCCACCTGATCCGTCACGGTAAGTCCGAGAAGACCGCAGTGGGCGAGGATCAAGTTCTGGTCACCTTTCCCGTGGAATTCCTTTCCGCCATGACCATCGTCGACAC
>JAPLIW010000766.1 GCA_026388915.1 Deltaproteobacteria bacterium | reverse complement strand
TGAACGCCTACTCCAAAGGGGTTTCCCTGGGGCTCTTCCAGCCGACCCCCAGGGAGGTAAAAGAACTGGCGAAAAAAGGCCTATACCCTGTACGAGAAATTCAGGTCGGAAATTCCTCCGCGCAAAAAGGGGTGGGGGGTTTTCAGCAAGGGGGAAATGAACATCGTCCGTAAGATGGCTTAAGGCTGATCCTGAGTAGCGTTTTTTTATTCTCCGAAAATAAGCCACAAGCGTGGAGCTAATCTTGCAGGGAAGGCGGACAATCTCTACGTCTTTTTCCCATTGAGTTTGCCCAGGATCTCCCCGATCATCTTCCCGTGTCCCAGGCATATGGATAGAAGGATGGTCTTCATTGGCCAGGAGAATATCTTTTTAAGCTCCCCAAATACCCATTGTGGGGATCTATTCAATTGATTTAAAATAACTTTGCTTGGCCTGACCCGGAATGGAACCCGCAATAAGGAAACCGGATTAAAGAGGAATAACCGAAAAAAAATAGAAAAGGGCCAGACTGATTATGAATGCATACAAATTCACGATCACTGAAACGGAACCGACCCCTCTCATCCGTGATTTCCAATCTTTCCTTGATTATGTCGAAGCCAGCAGACCTTATTTAACTCCCAAAGGCCACATCTCTGGCAAAGCCCTTTTCGAAATGAACCAACGGATGGTCCATCCCCTTGACGGCATAACCGTACGGACAGGACAGGAGTTTTATCCACAACTCCATCTCTTTTTCCACCTGTCTCAGGCTGGACGATTGATGCAAAAGGATTCAGGCAAGGGAAATAAAGCCTTCCTGCAGCTTTCAAGCTGGGCCAAGGACTTCTGCGAACTGAATCCAACTGAAAAATATTTTTTTCTTCTTGAGACTCTTTGGGTTGACATCAAATGGAGGCATATTGAATCCTCGATCTTTAAGGGGTTGGGTCTCTTGTACCTGCAGGACGTTTTAGGAAAAATTGCAGGAAAAACTCCCAATGTGCCAATTTGGGCGCAGGACCTCGTTGGCATGCCAGAATCCCTTGGCTACCTTTGGATCTACTACGCCCTTTTCGGCTTTTGGACCGTTACCCAGAATAAGGACATAGTCCCATATTCTAAAAGGTCCTTCCATCCAGGAACGATTACTCCCTCGCCCTTGGGCGTCGTCCTTGCTTCCTTGCTCATCAGAGAGCGGAATTATGCAACCTGGAACCTTCCATTTCGTCGCGAGTTGGGAGAGCGGAATGTCAATCCCGGCCAACCTTTGCCGGAAGAATATCTGTTGACCCCCAGCGCTAAGAAAGGTAAGAAAGCGAGAATCTTGCAGAAGGATCAGTCCGGGGAGCCTTTTTTTCTTCCTTTTATTTCTTTCTTCGCAGAAGGGGATCTCTCCAAAACCTTGCCCCGGGAGGCGGCAATACCGGTTGAAGGAGTCTACCTTTTTCGGGTGTCTCTTTCAGAAAGCGTTTGGAGAAAGATAGAGCTATCTTCAGGTCATACCCTCCTTGACTTTCACAATGCTATCCAAGCTGCCTACAAATTTGACTCCGATCATCTTTACTCCTTTTTCATGGATGGCATTCCCTGGTCTGACGAAAAGTTCGCATCTCCCTACGAGGAGGAAGGCCCGCACGTGGATGAGGTAAGGATCGGAGAACTCGGGTTAGTCAAGGGACAGACTTTTCTCTATCTCTTCGATTATGGCGATGAATGGCATTTCCGTGTAACCTTGGAAGAAATACGGCAGAACAAACCCCACCCCAAAAGACCTCAAATCGTTGAAAGGAAGGGCGCTAGTCCGGAGCAATACCCTAAATACTAAGGAGCCCATTCTCGTTTAAACATCATTGGCTGGCGGACCTTTCTTTTTGAGAACCTTAGAACTGAATATGTCTGGGTCATGATGAACCGGGCACCAGTGCTGACGGTTTGGGCGGTGGTCGGGAGAAGTTTTGGGAGGTCAAAGAAAAGCGCCGGAAGATGGGGTTCCGGGACGTTGTTGGCTAGCCCGACTTCGCGGATTCAACTCGCTGAACACGCGTTTTTATTTTTTTTCGTTAATGATTTTCAGGGACGGTAGGGCTGATAGGGGGGTAAACAGGCTGTAGTGAAGACCTACCCCCTTTTCAGGGTTGTGGAGCAGGTGGTAATCTGCATGCAAGATGTTTTTACGATGCACGATTCGAAAGAAAGACGGGAAAGAGCACCGGTACTGGAACGTGGTGGAGAGCCGCCGGGTATCGGGCGGCCATGTTGTTCAGCGGCAGGTGCTCTATCTCGGGGAGATTAACAGTTCTCAGCGCGAAGTCTGGCGCAAGACGATCGAGGTATTCGAGGATGGGGCGGCAACGGGGCGGACGATGGCGCTGTTTCCCGAGGATCGTCCGGTGGAGATGGACGATGAGCAGGTGGTGCGGATTCGGCTGAAGGAGGTGGAAGTGCGCCGGCCCCGGCAATGGGGAGCATGCTGGTTGGCGTGTCAGTTGTACGAGGAGTTGGGTTTGGGTGATTTTTGGGCGGAGAAGTTGGAGTCGAGCCGCAAGGGGACGCGTTGGGATTTGGTTGTTCAGGCGCTGAGCTGTTATCGTTTGATGGAGCCCGGGAGCGAATGGCGGTTGCATCGGCACTGGTATGAGAAGAGCGCGATGGCAGATCTTCTGGGGGCCGGTTTTGAACTGGCAGAGATTCATAAGCTTTACGAGTGCCTGGACCGGCTGATGGAGCATAAGCGAGCCTTGTTTGACCACCTGACGCAAAGGTGGAAAGATCTGTTCAACGCGAAGTTTGACGTGCTTCTGTACGATTTGACCAGCACGTATTTTGAGAGCGGTCCGCCCTTTGGGGAAGGGGACAAGCGGAAGTTTGGCTACAGCCGGGACAAGCGGTTCGATTGCGTGCAGGTGGTCATTGCCTTGATCATAACCCCGGAGGGGTTCCCCCTGGCGTATGAGGTTTTGGCCGGCAACACCGCGGACAAAACTACGCTGCGAGGGTTTTTGAAGAAGATCGAGGAGCAGTACGGCAAAGCGGAGCGCATCTGGGTGATGGATCGAGGGATTCCGACGGAGGAGGTTTTGGAGGAAATGCGCCGGAGCGACCCGCCGGTCTACTATTTGGTGGGAACGCCCAAGGGGCGACTGAGCCGTTACGAGAAGGCGCTGGCGGAGAGGCCCTGGCATAAGGTACGAGATGGGGTGGAGGTCAAGCTGCTGCCCCAAGAGAAGGAGGTTTACGTGCTGGCGCAGAGCCGGGACCGGATCCACAAGGAGAGGTCCATGCGGCGGCGTCAACTGAAGCGGTTATGGAAGCGGCTGGAGGAGTTACGGGGCATGGAGCTCAGCCGGGACCAGCTGCTACTCAAGCTGGGGGCGGCCCAGCAGCAATCGCCCTCGGCCTGGCGGCTGGTGCAAATGGAGATTCCCGAAGGGGATGGTCCCTTGCAGTTCTCCTTGCGCAAGGACCGGTTGCGAGAGGTTCGACGTCGAGAGGGGCGTTATTTACTGCGAACGAACCTGGTGGGGCGCGACCCGGCGCAGATGTGGGAGTTTTATACCCAGTTGGTTCAAGTCGAGGAAGCGTTCAAAAGCCTGAAGGGGGACCTGGCCATCCGCCCGATTTTTCATCAGAAGGAACGACGCATCGAGGCGCACATCTTCGTGGCCTTCTTGGCCTATGCCCTGCATGTGACCTTGCGGCGGCGTTTGCGTAACCTGGCGCCGGGATTAACCCCGCGCTCGATCCTGGAAAAGTTCAGTGCCGTCCAGATGATCGACATCCATCTTCCGACAACCGATGGACGTAAAGTGATCCTAACCCGCTATACTCAGCCGGAGCCGGAGCTTCAGATCCTGCTCAAGCAGTTGCGGCTGTCGTTACCCAAGCAACCGCCACCCCGAGTGACGGCCAAGGGCGAAGTGACCCAATAGCTCGGTGTAGTGAAGACCTTTTGAATGCTCCCCTTGATTTAAAAGGACTTTCTGTTATTAAAACCCCCGAATCCGCGAAGTCGGGCTAGGTTTAATTGCCCTTTCCCTTGGACAGCATCTTATCCGGAGATGATCGAGAATACCGTCTGCACTGCTAATGTGAGTAAACCTGAGTAAACCGGCACATTAGTACAGAGTGAACTTGCTTGTAATCCCGAAAAGAAGAAGGAAAAGGAAGTAGGGCTTTGAACATGGCTTCTGATCCCTCGATTGGATGAATCTATGGCCGAGAAAGATGGGAGAAAAAGCTGGATGGTGATCAACCGGGCGCCGGTGTTGACGCTCTGGGCGGCGGTGGTAGGCGAGGTCCTGGGGTTCGAGCATGACGAAGCGCTGACCCTCGGGCGGGAGGTGGCAGGCATGAACGCTCATTCCAAGGGGTATCCTTGGGGCTCTTCCAGCCGACCCCAGGGAGGTTAAAGAACAGCGCCGGAAGATGCGCAAGGAAGAAAGGGTTTCGTCTTCTCAGGATGCCTTGCGCCGGCGTCCGGAATTCCGGCACGGCCTTTAAAGCCCTATTTCCCGGCCAGCTCCCTGGCGAGCTGCGAAAGGCTGGCCAGCATCTCATCTTCTTTCCCCAGGGCACATTGAACGGAGCCGTAAAGGGGGACGTTCGTTCAAAGACAACTTCTGGTGAAGCGGGCTCCGGTGCTGACGCTTTGGGAGGCGGTGGTGGCCGAAGTTCTGGGGTTCGAGCATGATGAAGCGCTGACCCTCGGGCGAGCGGTGGCAGGTTTGAACGCCTACTCCAAAGGGGTTTCACTGGGGCTGTTCCAACCGACCCCCAGGGAGGTAAAAGAACTGGCGGAAAAGGCCTATACCCCGTATGAGAAATTCAGGCCGGAGATTCCTCCTGGGAAAAAAGGAGGGGGGCCCCCGGCAAGCTGCACCTGGACCTCATCCGCAAGATGGCTTCGGCCTCACCCCAAGGAGCGTTTGTCCTGCCCTATACTCAATTCGACAAACAGGGTCGAGTACGGGGGCCAATCCCGGCTTCACCTACCTTCAATATGGGTTAACATTGGATATTGAAAATTATCGCTTGAAATATGGGATAAGAAAGGCAGAGGCCTTACTGCCCCTGCCAATGAAACAAAATGATCTTTTGGGACATCCAGAAGGCCCCAAGAAAGGTGATCTCAGCCCGGCCCAATGGATGCCCTTGCCAGGTTGGCTTCAGGATGCTGGCGGTCGGCGGAGCCAAGGTAGTTTACTTCCTCCTTTGAAGATTGATATAATTAGAACCCTGCAAGAGGAAGCTTCCTTTTCATTCGGGGAGGGAACAATCTTTGGCGGATGATGATTTTGATTATGAAACGGAATACGAAGAGGAACGGCCCCCTGATCCAATAGAATCGGAAGCGAAGACTGTAATTAAATCTTTTTTTGAGATGCACATGAAGGAGGTTTTTTTCTCAAGGCAGGTAGAAGTCATTCATGAGGATCAATTTTTCCATTGGATTACCAACCGGGCAATCAGGGACTTGGTCGCGGAAGGTGTTATTTTAGGGGAGAAGAGGAAGCTTAGGAACGGAGGGCCGATTAGTTTGCTCTGGCATCGGTCGTACCGATTTTATAAGAGAAGTGCCGATAAAGTAATTGCTTTAGTTGAAAAATATAGTGATCCGGAAATAGGCGAATCAATCGGGCTGCATGGCGAAACGATGGTATTGGAAGCGTTTGCGCGGTCTGAGTTTTTGATGAAAGGGCGGAATATTCGGGAATATAGGGGGGAGGTTTGGAGAGGAACGGAGCAGAACCTTGATTTTATTTTTGAAAGGGATTCTATCGGTTATGGGGTTGAGGTAAAAAATAAATTGGGATACATGGACCTTAAAGAATTTTCTGAAAAAACCGAAATAAGCCGATTTTTAGGACTTTGTCCAGTTTTTATAGCAAGAATGTTACCCAAAACGTGGATTCATGAATTAAACATGAAGGGCGGTTTTGCATTGATATTGAAGTACCAGCTGTACCCGTGGACCCACAGAAACCTTGCTAAGCGAGTAGCCGAAGAACTTAGTCTTCCAGTGGACGCGCCGCGAGCTATTGCGGAAGCGACGATGGAGCGGTTTTTGAGGTGGCATTTCAAGAGGATTTGAATCTGTTTCCTGTGAATTCGCTTTTGAATTCACATGGGGTATTAGGTAACGGTTCGTTTTCGTTCTCTATTTTGGGTACCCCTATGAATACGTAGTTGCTATCTGATTCGGGAGCAAGTGGCTCAGCTTCGGGGGCTTCTGGATTGCGGCGGCGATATCGGCTTCACTTGCGTATTGGGTCTGGTCTACCCGGAAGGCTGACTGGCCCCCGCGTAAAGGGGGACGTTCGTTCAAAGACAACTTGTGGTGAATCGGGCGCCGGTGTTGACGCTTTGGGCGGCGGTGGTGGAAGTTTTGGGAGGTCAAAGAACAGCGCCGCAAGATGGGCAAAGAAGAAGTGTTTTCGTCTTCTCAGGATGCCTCGTGCCTGCGTCCGGATTTCCTGCGCGACCTTTAAAGCCCTATTTCCCGGCCAACTCCCTGGCGAGCTGCGAAAGGCTGGCCAGCATCTCATCTTCTTTCCCCAGGGCACATTTAACGGAGCCGAAGGACAGGGTGGTTTGAGTCTCTAAATCGATGCGCTTGACCTGGAGAAGAAGGGTCTTTCCGAGGGCGCCGAATTGCCCTATAATAATTTGATGGGCCGCCAGTCCCTTTCCTGCCTGTACAGCCTTCTTCTCGTCCACCAACCCCGTCTGCTGCACGCCCATCTCATTCAGGACCTGGACCATGTTTTCCCGGTTGACCAGCGTAAAGTACCCCAGGCGGAAGAGCTCCGCCCGCAGGGCTTCGGAGAGAATCAGGGCTACAACCTGGAGAGGCTCGCTGGCATTAAAATCGTAAACGGCCACGAGGGCGCGTCCGGGGGTCGGCCTATCTTTCAGAGCTTCTTCCAAATCCACCTGCCTCACTTGGGGCCGCAGACTTGAGGCAACTGGTTCTTTGCCCCTTTCGGCAGCCGGACGGGCTATCCTACCTGTTGACGAACTGCTTTTGCGCATAGCTGTATCCAGCATATCGCCTTTGGCATCTTGAAATATTTCTCTCAATGCCAACCGACCGATTTGAGCCCATTCCTCATTGTACCTCCCTCCCGCGGGTACATTGAGGGAAACCTTGAATTGTTTTCCTGTTTCCAGGTTGATCAGCCATACCTGGCGGAACCGGACCCCGGCATGAAAATCCCGTTCGATGAACATCGCATAGTCGGCAAAAAGCGCTTGTCCAACCCGTTTGGCCAGAGCCCAGTCATTTTTCCGCCATTCCCAACTGCTAAACTCCTGCTGTCCAATTACGATGCGATATTCCTCTCTCGTGGGCATTTCGTAGATTCCCGTCTCCCGCAGTATTTTCCGAATCGCCCCGATCTGCTTCCTCGCAAATTCCTCATGGGACGTCTTCCAATCTCCGGGAGGAGCAGCGCTGGTCAGCGGTAGGACAAGGACACGCAGCTTCGCGCTTGGGGGCGGAGCCGGGATCGTATGCAAGCGAACCTCCGCACAGCCACCTATTAACAAAGCTAAAAAAAAGCCGCCTAATAATAAGGACCCCATGGCCAATTTTTTCTTTCCGCCCATTTTCGCCCCTTCTTCCTATCCGCGATTCCCACTTTCCCTTCGCAAATTGCTAAGAACTCGCTTTAGGGTGGGCTAATTATACAAAAAGGAAATTGTGTGTCAAGGGGGGAGTTTGCGTGCAAGATCTTGTGCTTGTTTGGGGGATTTTCAGCAGGGATTCGGGAGATCCTTGAGGGAGAGGTGACGAGGGGGGGCTTTCAACGATTTGGCGAGGCTTGTCAGGCGTTTTTGAGGCTTATTGGAAGGTTCGTGCAGAACGTGCTTGACAAATTTTAGGGGGAATCTTTAATTGGTGCCATGCCGCGATTAGCCAGATTAGATGCGCCGGGAGTTCTGCACCAGGTGATGGGGCGGGGCATCGAGAAAAGGAAGATATTTTTTGACGACCATGGAGGGGACGTAGTTCCGTTAGTTCCGGTACTAGAACCATGTTAATAACGGAACCAGCGGAACTGCGTCCCACCCCACATTATTCTATTTTTGATTACGAGCTGATTTTTCCCTCTGTATCGAAAATGGCTAGCGAACAGTAGCTTGCCTCGCAATTTGCTAAATAACTTTGAAAGAAATATCTAAACACTTTTAATGAAAAGTCTTTTATGTCGCTTTCCCTGGGCTTCTGGAAGATCATTCCGCGTAAATATCAAGGTTAAGGCCAGAGAAGGGACCGATAAATTCAAGGGCTGATCCGGCGAAGGATCTCCCAAAAAGCGCCCCGGTAACCTTCGGCAATCGCCTTCGCCAGGATACTGTTGTCGTTGTCCCGTCCGTGCGTCCGGGTCGGACCTGGCTATATATTGAATATTGCGCAAGAACACCATGGAAAAGTGTTATTTTTTGACCTTAGAATGGCATTTTTGCACCCCAAATCATCCTTCTAAGAGGATAGAAATGCCAAGGGGGAATTGGTGGTTTTTCCCAGTTATGCCGGGCACATCTTGTAGGGCTGATTTTGGCCACAAAAAAGAGGGGTTAAGGCAGAATAGTACCTTCTATAAGGGTATAGCTTTATGAAAATCAAAAAGTTGGCTAGGTCCGACCTCGACCAAGAAATTTTTAGTCAAGTGAATGGGAATTAGATAGCGGAGATAGGAACAGAATTATGGGTCTGCGCCCCGGCTGTCGCTCAGGCCGTCCAAAAGATTGAGAATCAAGTATTGATGAATTCGAAAAAAACCGATATTCCAAAAAATTAGTCATTCCGGCAAAACTTGTCCCGGCAGGTTTTAAGCCGGGAGCCGGAATCCAGTTATTTCAAGCCCAAAAAAGCTTTTCCAACAGCCTGCGGATATTCTAAATTCCAAACCACCCTTTCAACCGCTGAATTTTCTCGGCCTTCTCTGAATCCGATAAATTCTTACAGAATGGCGCGATGCGTATGGAGATGGTCTTCCCGTCCTCCCATGGCCACCAGGCGCAAAAAACAAAAGCGTCTCCTTTCGGATCCGAGGTAAAAAGCTGCTGCCCCGGCCTGAGTCCGCCGAGATGACTGTTGATCGTCCGCACAATATCAGGCGCTTTACCAACATTTGAACCGTCCCAGGGTATAGGGAGGAATCGCTCCACGATCGCGCGGATATCGTCTTTTTTTTCTGCGCCAAACTCGGCCAAAACGGCTTCCAACCGGCTGTCCCATTTCCACGACAAAACTCCCCGGAAGGCGCTGGACAGCCTTTTACAATCGTTCCCGAGTCCCATTGTAGCATGATCGTGCAAATCTCTTCCATCCTGTAGGGAAAGCGGTCAGAACTGCACCCGCTGAGTCATGCCGCCGTCGCAAATCAGGTTGATGCCGGAGATGAAGCTGGCCCGCGGGCTGGCCAGGAACACCACCGCGTTGGCCACCTCTTCCGGTGTGGCCATGCGGCCCGTGGGATTGCGGGCGAGCGCCTGGCGGTAGCGCTCAGGATTTTTTCGCTCCATCAGGTCCCACGTTCCACCCTTGAAGTAGACGCTGCCGGGCGAGACCCCGTTGGCGCGCACCCTCTTGGACGCGAGGTCCCGCGCCAACCCCTTGATGTAGGGCAGGAGGGCCGCCTTCAGGCCGCTGTAGGCCCTTCGCGGACCCACCACCTCGACCGCGGCCGTCGATCCGACCACCACGATGGCGCCGGCCCCCGATTTTTCCAGAAAAGGCACCGCCGTCTCGCAGCCGCGAACCGTGCCGAGCACGTCGATCTCGAAGCCTCTCTTCCAGGAAGCTTCATCATTGCTGCCGCCGAGCGCACCCACATTGGAGATGAAGATGTCGAGGCCGCCGAGTGCCTCGGCCGCCGACTTGACAAAACGGGTGAGCGGGTCGCCATCGGCCACGTCCACCGAGGCCCCCAAAGCCTTTACCCCCTTCGCCTTGAACGCAGCGACCGCCTCCTCGATCTGGGCGGCGGTGCGCGCGCATATGCCGATGTCACAGCCTTCCTCGACCAGGAGGTCGGCGATGGCGCGCCCGATGCCGCGGGTGCCGCCGGTGACGATGGCCTTCTTGCCTCTCAGTCCAAGATCCATGGTGTCTTACCCCGATTTACGATCGCGGATCGTTTCCGCGCCTCTTCGCGTCTTCGCGTCCTCCCGTTCCCGTGTCTCTTTCTAGGGCTTTCCCGCCTTGCGGGTGGGCCTTTTTGTTTTCGCTTTGGGCTGGGCTTCCTTGACTGCCTTTTTGACGGACTCAGGCTTCGGTGGACCGTCAAACCATTTCATCTTCAAGTCCACATTGTCCCGGATCCAATGCGGGTCCCACCACTCGAGGGGATTCACGAATACCCCGTGAACCATCATGGCGTAGTGGAGATGATCCCCTCCGGCCATCCCCGTGGCCCCGGTCCGGCCCAGGGAGTCCCCCCTCTTCACTTCCTTCTTCAGCTCCACCTCGATTTTGCTCAGGTGGGAGTACATGCTGAACAGCCCGCATCCGTGATCGATCACCACCGTGTTCCCATAAATTCCCAACGGCCCGGCAAAGACAATGATCCCGGAGTTGGCCGCCGGCACCGGGCTCTGGGCCAGAGAGGCCAGGTCGACCCCCAAATGGATCTGCCGGTCCACTTCCTTGCCGTTGTAATAGTACGTCCGGTCCTGGGCAAAAGAGGCCATGGGTCTGGAGTTGGGAAGGCGGAGACACGGGCCGGCCCACAAGGGTTTGGGAACGGTTTCCCGGCAGACCTTCTTGACCTCCTGGTGGTCCGCTTCCCTCTGCTTCCGGTTCACTGCCAGGAACATTTCCAGGGGT
>JAPLIW010000410.1 GCA_026388915.1 Deltaproteobacteria bacterium | reverse complement strand
CTTGCAGCACTACCCTGATCTTGCCTTTTAACCATCTGGGTTACCTCCTGTTGTTTACCGGTTATGTCGTGATAACCCTACAATAACAGGGGTAGCCCGGATGTTTCACCTTATTTATCTTATGTCGGTGCAAGATTCAGGGCAAAATTTTACCTTTCCGGGGGATAATAACTTGACAATTATCTTGATTTTTCATATTTTTGGGGCAGGCATCCCTCGGTTCCCTTTAAAAATTTTCAACCAAAGAGCCCACAGAAATACCGGGTCGGGATTTTTTAAGAATCCCGAAAATTTATCATTTCTATGCGTTTTGGGGGGTTATTTTTTCAATAGTGACACTAATCCGAAAGGAGGAGATAATGAAAACGAGAATCCTATCTTTCATTTTTCCCCTGGTTCTGGCCATCGGAATCATTTCTTTCTCGCCGGCCACAACGGCGGCCGCTTATCCTGAAAAGCCGGTAACCTTCTTCTGCGGCTTCCCAGCCGGTGGGGCCATGGATATGACTGCCCGCGCCATAACGGAAGCGGCGAAGAAATATTTTCCCAAACCGATGGCCGTAGTGAATCGCCCGGGGGCTGCGGGAACCATAGGAGCAGCGGAGATCATCCAAGCGAAGCCCGATGGTTACACCATTGGGATCACCGCGGTCGCCGTCCTGACCATCCAGCCTCATCGGACCAAGCTTCCTTACGGAACCCCGGAAGATTACACCCCGATCCTCAAGCTGAACAACCTTCCCATATGCTTTGCCGTGACCAAGGACGCTCCCTGGAAGACCATGAAGGAAGTCATTGAATATGCCAGGGCCAACCCGGGCAAACTGCGCGTAGGGCATCCCGGACTCGGCACCATTCTTCACCTTGACCTGGAGCTCCTGAAAGGAATGGCCAAGGTCGACATGACCGCCGTGCCTTTTGCCGGTGGGGCGGAGAGCGTGCCGGCTCTGCTGGGAGGCCATGTAGAGGCCCTCTCTGTCCATCACGGAGAAATCGTAGCTCAAGTGAAAGCTGGAAAAGCCAGGGTCTTGGCGGTCTTCGAGGAGAAGCGAAATCCTCTTTTCCCAGATGTGCCAACTTTTCGGGAGATCGGATACGATATCACCATGGGTGTCTATTACATGGTAATCGGGCCCAAGGGGCTCTCCCCGGAAATTGTGGCCAAACTCCATGACGCTTTTAAGAAAGGCATGGGAGAGCCAGTTTTTATCGAGGCCATGAAAGCCCGGGGCTTCGACGTATCCTATGAAGGATCTGAGGATCTCAAGAGGCGTCTGAAGAAGGAGTATGAACAGAACGCCAAGCTGGTAGACATGCTCAAGTTAAAAAGCAAATAGCCATGGCGGTCCGAGCCCTGCCTATCACCTCTTTCTGCTTCCTTTTCCTGGGAGCGGCCTACCTGGCCGGGAGTCTTGAACTTCCTCGGGGGTCGGCTGCCCAACCGGGGGCAGGGCTTTACCCTCTCCTGCTCGGTATTTTCCTGGTGGCCTTAAGCCTGGCTTTATTGATTCGGTCGCTCAGAAAAAACGAAACCGAACCAGAAAAGGGAGAACCCTTCCCAAAGGGAAAAGACCGCCAGCGCGTTATGGCCTTGGGTGTAGCACTCTTCTTATTTGCCCTATTTCTCAAACCTTTGGGATACGGGCTTTGCAGCGCGGTCCTGATGGGGGTGATTCTCCGACTCCTGGGGCTTGCCAGTTGGGGAAAGATCGTTTTGATTTCCATCCTGACGGCGCTCCTTTCCTATTATCTCTTTGCCTCCCTCCTGGGTGTTCCTCTTCCGGGGGGGATCTTTTTCTCCTAACATGGATTCTCTCCAGGGCTTGGCATACGGCTTCGCAGTGGCCTTCACCGGCCCTAACCTGGTGGCCTGTTTTTTAGGCGTCTTGGTGGGTACTGTGGTAGGCGTTCTGCCGGGCATCGGGCCCATCGGAGCCATGGCCCTTCTGATCCCTTCCACCTTCGCTTTGGGGCCGACCACCGCCCTGATCATGCTGGCGGGGATTTATTACGGATCTATGTATGGGGGCTCCACAACCAGCATTCTGGTCAATGTCCCGGGGGAAGCGGCTTCGGTCGTGACCGCCATCGATGGCTATCAAATGGCCAGAAAGGGGAGAGCCGGGGCAGCCCTGGCAGTGTCGGCCGTGGGTTCTTTCGTTGCCGGCAGTCTGGGAATCGTGGCTCTGATGTTTTTTGCTCCTACTCTGGCCGAGGTCGCCCTAGAGTTTGGTCCCCCCGAGTATTTTTCCCTGACCCTGGTGGGATTGATTTTTCTGTCCCGGCTCGGTGGGGGGACAGCCCTTAAATCTTTTCTCATGGTGGGATTGGGCCTAATTCTTGGCACTGTAGGAATGGAGCCCATCTCTGGCCTGCCGCGCTTTACCCTGGGGCAGTTGCAGCTATCGCAGGGAGTTGAGCTCGTACCCGTGGCCATGGGTCTTTACGGGATTGGAGAGGTTCTGATCATCGCCGAAAGGATCACCGGCATTCCTCAGCTGGTCAAGGTAAAATTCCGAGAGCTTTTCCCCACCATGACCGAATGGAAAAGAGCCTTTCCGCCCATGCTGCGGGGAGGAGGCGTGGGTTTCCTGATTGGGCTCATTCCCGGGCCCGCGGCGATTCTCTCCACCTTTACCGCTTATGCCCTGGAAAAAAAGATTTCCAAACATCCGGAAGAGTTCGGCCAAGGAGCCATCGAAGGTGTGGCGGGCCCTGAATCAGCCAACAACAGCGCCACGGCCGGAGCCATGGTACCTCTCCTGGCCTTGGGAATTCCCTTTGCCCCTGCGACGGCCATGCTCCTGGGAGCCCTGATCATCCACGGGGTGCAACCCGGACCCCTTCTCATGACTCAACAGCCGGAGATTTTTTGGGGGGTCGTGGCCAGCATGTACATCGGGAATTTTGTCCTGCTGATCCTCAACCTTCCCATGGTGGGAGTCTTTGCCAGCATTCTTCGCTTGCCCCAGCACCTTCTCATGGGCCTCATTCTTCTGCTTTGCTTGGTGGGCACTTACAGCGTCAATAATAGCTTCCTGGACCTTTATATCCTTATCGGAATGGGAGGGGTCGGCTATATTCTGAGGAAGCTGAAGTTCGACATGGCTCCCCTGATCTTGGCCTTGGTTTTGGGGCCCATGCTGGAAAAGACCTTACGTCAATCCCTTTTCATGACCCGGGGGGATGTCTGGAGGATGATCATCAATCGCCCCATCGCTGCGGTTCTTCTTTCCGCCGGCTTGGCGGCCATCGTTTTACCCCCCTTGATCAGCCTGATGAAAAGGTACTTTAAATCTCAACCCTGAGATAGTATTTTTTAATGGTCTAGTCTTCGTCAAAAAACACCCCTTCACCGCTATGTGTGAACGCTTTCATGCCCAACACCGCCTCATCCCTCCTCGTACCCCTCGCCTCAATGGCAAAGTCGAACGCAGCCATCAAACCGATGGAGAGGAATTCTATCGCTTATGCCCTTACTCTACCCAAAAAGATTTACAACGGGCCTTTGCCCGCTGGCTGTGGCATTACAACCATACCCGCTTGCATATGGGATTGGACGGCAAAATCCCCATCCAGTCCCTTCAGGCTTTCCCCAGATACGCCCACATCAAAGTGCTGAGGTGTCACCCATGTTGACTAT
>JAPLIW010000637.1 GCA_026388915.1 Deltaproteobacteria bacterium | reverse complement strand
ACCGCAGAGATCGCAGAGGTTTTAAAAAACGTCCGAAATCTCCAGTGCCAAATGGCAAACAGACTCCGAATTCCGAGTGGCAAAAGCCAAACAGGGGTCAAGATCGACTTGGAAACTTTAAGCGCGCTTTTAGATTATAGAAAATAAATGAATTTAAAGGCAGGGATTTGGGATTTTACTTTTATTTAAATTCTCTGAGGTCTCTGCGTACTCTGCGGTAAATATTTAGGTATTTTCCGTTAGAAAAAATTTGTGCGGGTCGAAGAGGCGGAGGAGCGCAAGTTCATCCAGGGTCGGCGCGCCGATGATCTTCAACTGAGGGGCTATCTTCAAGTCCCACTGGCACTGTTCTTTGATCGCTCGAGCCCTTTCTTCTGCCGACGACTTCCCGTCTTCCAGGGTTCCCGTGAGGGTAAACTCCCTGTCCCCGTCCAATTTTTCGAACATCCCAAGGGTGGTCACTACGATCCTCACGCGGTGTCCCGGGGCCGTAATGTAGGCGACCTCCGGGACAAAACGGAAGGGGGACTGGGGAACCACCACCAGCACCTCGGAAGCCCCGGAGGCCACGTCGTTGGCCCCGCCCGAGCCGGTAATCAGAAGGTTTGGGGGGATGATCGTCGAGTTCAGGTTTCCCCACCGGTCCACCTGGGCGGCACTCAAGGCACCCAGGCAGCGCTGGTTTTCCCCTCCCATGAGGATCCCCAGGACTTCGGAAACATCGGTCAGCATTTTGCAGGTAGGCACGTTGGATAGGTTGAAAATAAAGGGGTCCGCCGGACGGGGCAAGTATCCGAAGAAGCCGAGCTCGGCCATGACATCCACTTCATACCCTTCCTGCCGCAACAGGTAGGTGGCCATCCAGGCGGCCAGGTTGGAAGCTCCGATCCCAGCCAGGAGAGTCCGATATTGGTTTCCTTTCACCCGGGATAGGATCTCCCGGGCTGCCGCCACGACCATCCGTTCCATGGCGTTGGCCGGCTCATCGGATCTCAGGTTTTGACGGTTGGATTCATAATCTTCCTGCCAGGCATCCGGGCGGGTTTTATCCTTCAGGTTTTTCACCCGATCCGGGCCCAATTTCTTCACGTAAGCTGAATGGTCGGGACAGGATAGCACCCATTCCTCCATCCAGGCGTCCAGGGTTTCTTTCTTCTTGCAGGCCTGCCTCAGGGTGAAGACGAAGGGGTTGTCGACGGCATACCCCCCGACCCCGTGAATTCCGTGGGCCGTCATTCCACTCGGGTGGCCGCCGAATGGAACTTCGCAGACCGCCAGGACCCGGTAGCCCGGAAGCCGGACATATCCCGCGTTGGCCCGGAGAAAATCCGTGGAAACGATCTTCTCAGCGGTAACGATGACCCCCTGCTTGCTTCCCAGAGCTCCGTACAGGTTTTCGGCGTAAGGAGGGACAAAAAGGCTGTTCCCCTGCGGGTCCGCCGCCAGGGCGTGGTAGAAGGAAAGGTCGGCGTTTATCGCCCGTACCAGCCCCAGCTTCTCCCCTTTCTTAAATGGATCCTCCACCACCGCGAAGGCATCAAGATTATCCTTTTCCATGCTGCTTCCCAGGATGGACTTGGTGGGGAGAGCGCCGACTCCCATCGCCCCTGCCTTCAGCCTCTGAACCATGGCCAGCAGGGACCAGTGCTGGATATCCACCGCTCCCTCCCGGAAGGCCTTTTGAAAAACGGGATTCGGACCCGGGGAGGGATAGGAATCACCCAGGAAGGTCGTGGTGATTTTCCGGAGAAGGCCCGCATGAACCAGCAGCGAATAAGCGGTCGTCAAGCCCAGAGAGAAGAGAGTAAAGCGAGGGTCCTGGCCATGGAATCGCCGGACCAGCTCATAGATGACCGCCAGCGGGGGGGTACAGGCCAGGCCAAGGTGGATGGCCATGCCGGGCTTGACGAATGTCTGGACCGCCTGGCCTAACGGCATCACCTTGCTTCGGCCTTCATCGGCCTTCAGCGGGATGATGTTCTGCAAAATTCTCCGAAAGGGATCTCCCATGGCCTGAAAGGTAAGAAATATGGAAAGAAATGTCAAGAAGGAAGAGTGGATAAGGGAATTCCTCTTTGGTTATGGAGGCTGCTCACCACTTAGGGAGTCTGCTCTATGGATATAAGTGGATATTCTCCCCCCTTTTTTATCGAACATGAATCATATTCGCTTCTTAAGGAAATAATCCCCATGGCGTATTTTTTGCAGGATGATGGCCATGATGACTCGACGCGATGTGCTGGATCAGCTGAAAAGGGTGGGGATTAAAGACCTGTGCCTCCTCAAAAGGAGTTGCAGGGACTTTGAAAACTACATGGCCGTGAATTATGATTATGAAATCCTTAGGAAAGAAAAGCCGGTGAAACTCCGTGCCCCTTCGATTCATAAACCTGTCACCACTCCGATGAAAATCTCGTTAAACCTGAGGCAACGTCGAATCGGTTATCCCAGGCTTGGATTCAGCGCTTCCAAGGGGTAATCCTGAATAACATGGGTACTGTTGAGATCGGCGGCTGAAGGATTATCAACCAAATTCAAAGAAGATTTCCTATTCAGGGGGGAAGTATTATGGAAAGGGTTTCCGTGGGTGCGGGTCTTTGCGAAGGGCTCCGGATGGAAAAAGGGGGGTTGATCCAGTTGGTCAGGAGAATTCTGAAATCGGATACGGACTTGAATTTCCTTCTGAAGCTCGAAGCCAGGGAACTCGAAACCCTGGTCGCCTGTATTCGGGTAAGGCTGGAACCGGAAAATAGACTTTTTACGGCTTAAAATGTACAGCAAGGAGCGAAGATCCTATTGCGGGGATTTTCCCGGGGGGAGAAGGTTCGTTCCCGCCCGGTATACCTCTTTCAGCAAAATAAAGACCGGGGAAAAGCTGGTCTGTTTCGGCCTCATCCCCTCATGCCAGCAGGGCGCATACTTCACCGCCTTTATCGTCCTGCTCACCGATTGATAAAAAAGAAGCCCGAAGGCGGCTGTTGAACTCCCTTCCCCCCAAGAGGCCGGGCCGAAAGTGATCCTGCCTCTTTTTTAGGCCGGATTTGCTCCATCGGAAACCACATTGACACTCTCTTCCTCCCTCTGTTAATCTCCTGAATAGAGATAAGTCTCGGCCATCTAATCCCGAATGGGGAGCCATGATTTTATGAAAGCTGCCATTTATCAAGGGGTAAGGGAAATTCGGGTTGAGGACGTCCCAGAACCCAAACCCGGGCCTGGAGAAGTCAAAGTCAAGGTGAAGTACTGCGGGATCTGCGGGTCCGATCTGCACGAGTACCAGCACGGGTTATTTCCGGAGAGCCCCTTTGGCCACGAAGCCTGTGGAGAAATCGTGGAGGTGGGCTCGGGGGTAAAAGGACACCATGTGGGAGACCGGGTCATCCCTTTAAACAAAGGGGCTTATGCACAATACATGGTTTGCCCTCAGGAACGGCTGCTGAAAATACCCCCAAGCATGAGCTGGGAACAGGCGGCGACGGTCGAGCCCTTGTCCGTGGCTGCCTATTCGATTGAAAAAGCGGACCTAAAGCCGGGGGTCACGGCGCTGATCACCGGAGCAGGGCCGGTCGGGCTCATGACCATCCTCGGGCTCAAGGCCGTGGGGGTGGGGACGATTTACGTGACCGAGGTCTCGGAAATGAGACGAAAAAAGGCGGAGGAGATGGGAGCGACGCGAACCTGTAACCCCCTGAATGCCAGGGTTTCCTCCTGGATCAAGGAGCTCACTTCCGGCCGCGGGGTGGACATTGCCTTTGAATCCGTGGGGATGGAAGCCTCGTTGAAGGACTGCCTCACTTCGGTTCGTACCCAGGGGAAAGTAATTGTCCAAGGGATCTTCACCGACCGGGTTCCCATACACATGCTGGGATTTGTGACCCGGGAGACGATCATGATGGGAACGAATTCTGCCAACCCCCCCCTGGCCATGAGCTGGATCGAAAAGAAGGGGGTCAAACCCGAAATGATGGTTACGAAAACCATTCCTCTCGAGAAGATTTCGGAAGGCTTTGAAATCCTCACCCGAAAAATAAAGGAAGAAATAAAAATCTTGGTAGAACCCTGATTGTGCCGAATAGCTAAAAAGGGCATGGAAAAATTCACAAGACCATTCTGAGGAGGTTTTCTTCCGATGGAAAAAGAAAAAAAGATCAATTCCCTGGATGTAGCCCTGAAGCAGGTGGATACTGCCGTCAAGTACCTGAACCTGAACCCGGGACTGATTGAAAAAGTCAAACGAACCAGGAGGGAACTGACCGTTCATTTTCCCGTCAAAATGGACGACGGCAGGATAGAAATGTTTACCGGATACAGGATTCAGCACAATACGACCCGTGGCCCGGCCAAAGGGGGAATTCGTTACCACCCCGATGTGGATCTCGATGAAATGAGAGCTCTCTCCATGTGGATGACCTGGAAGACGGCGGTGGTGAATATTCCCTTCGGGGGGGCCAAAGGGGGGGTGCAGTGCGACCCGGGAAAGATGTCCCGGCGGGAATTGGAAAACATGACCCGAAGGTACATCTGGGAAATCGCCTTCATGATCGGGCCGGACCGGGATATCCCGGCGCCGGATGTGAACACCAACCCCCAGGTCATGGCCTGGATTATGGACACCTACAGCATGTTAAAGGGGTATTCCGTCCCCGGCGTCGTCACCGGGAAGCCCCTCGAGCTGGGCGGATCCCTGGGCAGGCACGAAGCGACCGGGAAAGGGGTTGTAGTGGTAGCCCAGGAAGCAGCGGCCCAGGTCCTTCGATTCTCCGTCGAAGGGGCCAGAGTGGTCATTCAAGGGTGTGGAAACGTGGGCGGGACCGCGGCACAGTATTTCGAAAGGGCCGGGGCCAAGGTCATCGCCATATCCGATGTGAACGGGGGCGTTTACAACCCCAAGGGCCTGGACGTCCAGAAGGTCCTCGACTGCCGCAATCAGTACTCCTGCATCCTTGATAAACAAACCCCGAATTGGGATGAAATTTCCAACCAGGAGCTGCTGGAATTGGATTGCGACATCCTGGTACCCGCGGCCATTGAAAACCAGATCACCCATCAGAATGCCCCGAAAATCAAGGCCAGGATGATCGTGGAGGGAGCCAACGGTCCTACCACCAACAAGGCGGACGATATTCTTCGCGACCGGGGCATCGTTGTGGTCCCCGACATTCTGGCTAATGCCGGCGGCGTGACCGTATCCTATTTCGAATGGGTGCAGAACCTGCAGGAGCTCCTCTGGACCGAGGAAGAAATCACCGATCGACTGACCCGGATCATGAAAAAAGGATTTGCCGAAATCCTGAATATATCCAACCGCGACAAGGTGGACTTGAGGACCGCCGCATTGATTCTGGGGATCGGCAGAGTGCTCAAGGCCAGCGAGCTGCTGGGAATCTATCCGTAGAAAAACTTTCTCTTTTCTTCAGATCTAGCCTGGATTCAGCAGGAAATAGAAAAAGGGGGATCAGGCGACAATATTCGTAGCTTTGATGGCTTCTTCCCGGATGAGGGTGAGAGCCTGCTGCTTCAGGTTCAGGAAGGCTTCGGTTGATTTGAGTTCGTAGCTTCTGGGCCTGGGGAGGGGGATATCAATTTCGGCCTTGACCTTTCCCGGCCTGGCGGTCATGACAAAGACCCGGTCGGAAAGGAAGATGGCTTCAGTCTGGGCATCCAGGGCGCCAAAGGGCTCATCCAGCAGTAAGATCGCCGGGTTGTTCGCCAGCGCCCGGGCGATGGCCACCCTCTGTTTCATCCCCCCGGATAGCCCTTTGGGATAGGTATTCTCGAACCCTCGCAGGCCAACCTTCTCCACAAACTCCCGGGCAATCTGCTCCTGCTTTCCTTTATCCAGGCCCGATATCTCCAGGCCGAATTGAATGTTCTCTTTTACCGTAAGCCAGGGAAACAGGGTGTAGCTCTGGAATACCATGCCCCGATCCTGGCCGGGTTCGTTGATGACCCTGTCGTCCATCCGGGCCACCCCGGAAGTGGGTTTGGTCAGTCCGGCCACAATGCGGAGAAGCGTGGATTTCCCGCATCCCGAAGGGCCCAGAATCGTGGCGAATTCCTGGTTGCGGATCTTCAGGTCCACCTCATCGATGGCCAGCACATCCTGCTCGCCGGAGCGGTAGACTTTGGTCACGTTATGGATGTGAAGTTTTACTTCTTCGGCCACTTTCCTAATCCATCCAGGGGAATAATCGCCGATAAAGCCACTTGAAAAAATAGTCCGTGATCAGCCCCAGCATCCCGATGGTCAGAATACCAAAGATGATATTGCCCGTCCGGAGCATTCTCTGGGAACTGATAATCATATAGCCAATCCCCGAAGCCGAGGCGACGAGCTCGGCCACGATGATATAGGTCCAGGCCCAGCCAACGATGATTCTCAAGGTGTCCAAAATGCCCGGCATGCTGGCCGGAAGGAGCACTTTGCGGACGACCTGGAGACGCCTGGCGCCGAGAGTGTAGGCGGTTTCCAGCATGTCCTTGTGCACATTCTTGGCCACCACGGCCACCATGAGAACGAGCTGGAAAAAACTTCCTACGAAGATGATGGCGATCTTTTCGACGTCCCCGATTCCCAACCAGAGGATAAACAGGGGGATAAAGGCAGAGGCCGGCATGTAGCGGATGAAGCCGATGACCGGCTCGGTGAATGCCTCGGCGGCCTTGAAAGTCCCCATGATCAGCCCCAGGGGCACGCCGATCACGGCGGCTAACAAAAAGCCGACCATCACCCGGTAGACGCTGTTGAGGATGTCGGTGCTGAAACTCAGTTCCGCGAAGAGGTCGTACCCCGCCTCGAAGACTCTTCCCGGAGAAGGGAGGAAGAGGGGATCAATCACGCCCCCGTAAGTCAGAATCGCCCAGACGACCAGGAAGAAGCCAAAGCTGCCGAAAGTTAAAAAGACATAAAGACTTTTCGGAATGGGCTCCCGCGGATAAAAAAAGTCCTTGAGCCTCCGGGGAGCCCTTTCGGATGTTTTTCCTTTTCTTCCTTCCATCATCCAAAGCCCGGCGACGCTTATAAGAAAGACCCATCGATGAGGTCGGCGGCCTTGGGTTTCTTTTTGATCAGTTTTAATTCCGACCAGAGGTCCGCGGCCCGCTGGGTCACCTTGTAGAGAAGCCCCGGGGTTTTCACCGTCCCGAAATATTCCTTGTTCTCCTTCTCGCCGTAGAACCGGACCCCGATCTTCTCCTTGGTGAATTCTTCGGGTTTTTGCCCGGTGAACTTGGCCATGATGGCATCGGCCTCCTGGGGGTTATCGGCCGCAAACTTTACCGCCTCGTTCCAGGCGGCGACAATCTTCTTCACATCCCCTCCCCGCTTCTTCAGGAAATCGGGTTTGAAGGCCAGGGAGTCCACGATGATCCCGGGCGTCTTGTCGCTGGAGAGAAGGACATGGCCGAAGGGAGTCGCCTTGGCCCTTGAAAGCCAGGGTTCCCAGGTCACCGCCGCATCCACCTTCCCGGCTACGAAGGCCGATCCCGCATCCCCCGCCTTCATATCGATCGTTTTGAGGTCGCTGAGCTTCATCCCATTCTGGGAAAGAACATAGTTGAGCCAGAAATAGCTCGCCCCGGCCCCCAGCTGGGCGGCTACGGTCTTTCCTTTCAGGTCTTTGATCGTTTTGATCTCTTTCTTGGAGACCATCCCGTCTCCGCCATGGGAATCATCCAGGGCCAGGACCTGTTTCAGGGGGATGGGGTTCTCCGCCGCAGCGGTCATGACATGGGTATCCACGGTCGTGCAAAAGCCCTGAATCTTATCGGCGGCGAAGGCCACCCTCCGGTCAGCCGGGCTCTCGATGACCACGACTTCCACCTCAATCCCCTGTTTCTGGAAAAAACCTTTTTCCTTGGCCAGATAGAGGGGGGCATACCCGAGCCAGGTAGACATTGCCAGCTTGATGGGCTCAGCCGAAAAGGCCGAACCGCAAAACAAGAATAATAAAGCGACGATGCCGATGGTCCATTTCTTTTTCATGCTTTCTTCTCCCTTCTTGAATTTATTCGATCCAGGACCCTTTCATAGAGGTGGATTTTTCCATAAAGGTAAAAGAAAATCAATGAATTTGTGCATCCCTCCTCAGCCCAGAAAACAGGCTGGCAGGAAAGAGGATTTAAGTGGAGCGACTGGATCCTGATGCTCATCTCGGGAAGCGGGCTGAAAGACCCCCATTCTTCTCTTTCCGGGAAAGACTCGATCTTCCCCCTCGCTGATCCTTCCCTCCGTGAGTTGGGAAGAATCCTCCTAAAGGGAAACGGTTGATTGGTTGATATTTTTTCTTTTCGCTTGGAAGATCTACGCTGCGGACAGCCGTAGGTTGAATTCGTTTGTTTATTAAGGAAAAAAATCCGAGGATCAGCCGCCATGAGCGGTTGAAAACTCTTGAGGAAAAGGGGGACGACCTCTTTTAAAAATCCAGGGTGGCTGTCGAGCGTCGGCTGCCTCCCCGCATGGTAGGGGGATTTTTCCGAAACTTCTCGAAAAGGCTTCGATAACAATGAAGCATGACTCCGCCGATCGCTGGGTCTTCTTTCGCCGCCTCCAGCAATTGGGGAACCACCTTCCAAAACTCCTCGGGTGGGGCATCCCAGAAGCTGAGTTGTGGATCTTGTTTCAGTTCTACAGTCTCAAGAGAGGGGAAGATGGTCTTTTGAATCCGCTTGGCGTATCTCCGTTCACCATCCACGGAGGCCAAAATATCCTTAGCACATCGCCGATACGACATAATGGCGATGAAGTCTGTCAGATCCTGAACATGCTCGCTGAACCGCTTCCGGGTGCCCTCGAATTCCAAAATGAATTCATCATTGTCCCACCAAAACGGGGTATCCACTGCATGCCACAGAAAAGGAGCTTGATCATGCAAAACCAAGCGTGCTTTACGAAGGAAGACCAGGTAATCACGCATGACGGTTTCCCGAGTCGTTCCTTTTTCCTTCCATTCTTTCGTTAAATAGGGTTCCACATCGTACTTGATTCCTTTGAACAGGGCATCCACGGGCAGGGTTTTGCTGAAATCTATAATGGCTTGCAGTTCATGGAGAGTCTGCTCGTGTTTTTCGGAGAAGAACATCCTTGGATCTCCGCGAAGGGCCGCGGTAGTAATCTTGTGTTGCCCGGCTAACAGGATGAGATCCTTGAAAGCTTCCGCATCTTTCAAGGTCGGGTTCTTGCCCTTCGAAGACATCTTGATATGGACGTCTAGGTGAATGATGCCATGGTCAACACAAAACTTGACGAGTTTCTGCCTGGCATCCTGCGTGGAGAAAGCGGAGTTTGACCATACCCACATACCGAGGCCATTTGTAGGTTCCGCGTGCAGTGACATCGGAATGGCAAGCGCTGCCATAAGAAAATAGAAAATTCGAAAGCGCATAAAAAAGGTTCTCAACGATGATTCAGTTTATTGAAGGCGGCCCACCATCGAGTGAATCGATCCCTTTCCCCTCACGGTACGCATTCATGAATGAAATATACTCCATTGCAGGGAACCGAGTCAAGTCAAACCCTCGGAACATCTAGACAATTATGAAAAGTCCCGGTTGGGATGTTTCAACCCCATGGGATTTTTCGTTTACCAAGATACTTACCGTATGAAAGTTACTCCGGGGGGATGCTCCGATCGAGTTCGGTCCACTTCCAGGAATCAAGTCCATCTCCTGGTGGGGAAAAATCATTATCCTTGACATCCGAAAAGGCGTGCTCCATACTTTTCCTAAAGGAGAAGAAAAGGGGCTGGGTTGTACAAAGTTAACGGT
>JAPLIW010000259.1 GCA_026388915.1 Deltaproteobacteria bacterium | reverse complement strand
GCGGCGGCGGCCTTCAGCACGGTGGTTTCGGCCAGCCTGCGGCCCACGATCTGCAGGCCCACGGGCAGGCCTTCGGGGGTAAAGCCGCAGGGAATGGAGATCGCCGGAAGCCCGGTCATGGTGATGGCATAGGTCATGTACAGCCATTCCTGATAGTTTTTCATGGGCTTGCCGTTGATCTCTTTCGGATAGATCATTTCCTGGGGGAAGGGGGGAAGCGCCACGGTGGGAGTCAGAAGAAGGTCATACTTTCCAAAGAAGTACCGGACCCGGTGATAAAGAGCAGTCCTCCCCCTATCCGCTTCCCCGATCTCTTTGGCGGTGAGTGGAAATCCCTGCTCGATGTTCCAGGCCAGGTTGGGGTTCATCCGGTCGCGCCATTTTTCCAGCTTCTCACCGTGCAGGGCCACCATGCGGGCCGCGCGGGTTACGTGGATGACCTGCTGCACCCCCGTAAAGTCCGGCTCCGCCGGTTCCACCTTGCACCCCAGCTCGGTGAACCGCCGGGCAGCGGCAGCCACCAGCTTGTGAACTTCATGATCCACGGGGGAGATCTTGAGGTCCGGACTCCAGGCCACCTTGAGCCCTTTGATTTTCGGTCTTTTGACCGCAGCCAGGAATTTTTCCGTCTCCACCGGGAAGGAGATGGGAGACCGATCGTCCTGCCCGGCGATCACCGAGAGCATGAGCGCCGTGTCCCCCACTGTCCTGGCCATCGGGCCTTCCACGGCCAAGGAATCCCAACCCAAATAACTCGGATACATCGGGACCAGCCCGGCAGAGGTGCGAAAACCGACCACCCCGCAGAAAGAAGCGGGGATTCGGAGAGATCCCCCCAGGTCGCTTCCGGTGGCCAGAGGGCCGAGTCCGCAGGCCAGGGCCACGGCGGCCCCCCCGCTGGAACCTCCGCAAGTATAGGCCGGCTTCCAGGGGTTCCAGGTGGGACCGAAGACTTGATTATACGTATTGGCCCCGGCGCCGAACTCGGGAGTATTGGTTTTCCCGATCACGATGGCTCCCGCCGACTTTAGCCGCTGGACGATGAGCGCATCCTCTTCGGGAACGAAATGCTCGAAAATTTTGGACCCCCAGGTCGTCCGAATTCCCGCGGTCGGGGTCAGGTCTTTTATGGATACCGGAATGCCATGGAGCGGGCCGAGCTTGCCCTTGCGCATGACTGCCGCCTCGGCTTTCCTGGCCGCCTCGCGGGCCATTTCGGGAACCACCGTACAGTAGGCGTTGACTTGGGGATTGATCTTTTCGATCCGGGCCAGGAGAGCATCGACGATTTCCACCGGAGATAATTTCTTCTTCTTCACCGCCGAAACCATCTCCGCGGCCGGCAAAAAACATAGATCCGCAGTATTCAAAGTTTTCTCCTTTCGGAAAGGCAGATAAAGAGGAGATCTGGAAGGCTTTTTCGGTTCTTCGAGGGGGGAGACCCCCGCCGGGAAGGAAAGCGGGGGTCTGACCGTAAATTATTTGGCTTCCATGGGGAAGTTGGCCTTGGACCAACCATTCCATCCGCCCTGGAGGGCGAAAATCTTGGTGAATCCCATGGAGATCATATCCTGTGCCACCCGGGCACTGGTTCCTTCGTTGGGTCAGGCGCAGTAGAGGACAATGGTTTTGTCCTTGGCGTATTTTTCGGCCCATGTTTTAGTGGGTTTACCGGGATCTTCCCGGACCGCTCCCTGGATTTTCGTCTGGCCTTTCGCCCAGTCTGAGCTGGACCGGACATCCAGGATGACCATGTCGGGTTTCCCCATCAATTCTTTCAGTTGCTCTTTGGTCATGCGGGGGACTTTTTCCGCGGCCCAGACCCCAGGGATCCCCATTGCCAGGATGACGAGGACGGCGATCATTCCGCAGATCATCCTGCTTCTTGTACCGGTCATGGAATCCTCCCCAAAAAAAATTCCTTCTCCCGGCAAGAGAGGAGAAGGAGATATAGTTCAGCCCGGAGAAAAGGAGTTAAAGATAGCGGACCAGGCGGACGGCCTTGGAGAGGGCGAACACCCGGGCATTGTTGCTCTTCGGATCCGCCGGAAAAACAAAAAAACCCGGACGCTTGGGATCATAGCCCAGCGTTGAACCCACCAGGACTTCCCCGTCGTTGAAAGTCACCTCCACAATCCGGCCGGAGGGGCGTTCTTCGGAAGCATATTTTTTTCGCTCGTCGTAGTCCGCCCTCCCTCCAAAATCGCGCACGAAGAAAACGGCTTTTAAATCCCGGAGAAGAATTTCTTTGCTCTCCATGGGGTTGACGGCTTCGGTAGGGAAGATATGAAAGCCGGGTTTGGTGGGAGCAAAATCCTGGGTAACGCCTTTGATCATTCGACCATTCAGATACCGGGCAACAATCTTTACCTTCTCCATAGCGCTGACCTGACCTTTCCCGGGAGGATCCTCTCCCCCTTTCCCCCGCGGAGGGCCGAAATGAGCGGAAACCCTTATGTTTTTGACTCGAATGGGCCGATGAGTTACTATATAAAATTATGGAGAGACCGATGAAAAGATTTCTTGCTTTTTTTTCGTTTTTCTGGGCCTTGATCCTGCTTTTTTTCCCCGCTCCGTCCCCTGCGAGCGATTCCAAAGCGGGCCCTTCCGACACCCTCAAAGGTAAGGCCAAAGAGGAAATGGGAGCGGTGAAGAAGGACTCCCAGAAGATCGGTCAGGACGTCCAGCAGTCGGCCAAGGAACTTTCTGCCCAGGCAGGAAAGGAATTCAAGAAGACGGGAAGCGCACTGAAGAAAACGGGAAAAGAGTCAAAGGAGGGGGAAATCCCCCCTCCTGCTTCAGCCAAGCCAAGGGAAAACTCCCCTTGCCGGCATTATCCTCTGGTCAACTTGGAAGCGATGGCGGCTACATGCTTTCCCTGGAAGCGGGCGGCCGCCAGCTCATTCTCGCTGGGCATTCGCTCTCCCTTCCCTCCCGCGATGGTGGATGCCCCGTAAGGAGAGCCCCCGGTGATTTCATCAATCCGCGTCTGCCCCTGAAAGCTGTAGGGCAGCCCGACCACGATCATCCCCTGATGAAGCAGGGTGGTATGGAAACTCAGGATGGTGGATTCCTGGCCCCCGTGCTGGGTGGCCGAACTGGCGAAAACACTCCCCACCTTGCCGACCAGGGCCCCTTTCGCCCACAGCTGGCCCGTGGCATCGAGGAACTGGCGCATCTGTCCGCACATGTTCCCGAACCGGGTGGGGGTCCCGAAGATGATGGCCTCGGCAGACGGCAGTTCGTCCACCGTGGCAACGGGAATGTGGGCAAAGGCTTTTTTTGCTTCCAGAGCGCCCATCTTTTTCAGGACTTCTTCGGGAAGCGTCTCCGGCACCCGGCGAAGAATCGCTTCGGCCCCGGGCACCTGTTTCACTCCTTCGGCGATGGCCTCGGCCATTCGGTAAATATGCCCATACATGGAATAAAATACGATCAATACTTTCATATTGGCCCCTCCTTTTCCTTCCTTCCCTTCAAATCATTCCTTCATTTATTTAGATGCGCTCAATGGAATTCCGGAATCTCCGATTCTCTTTTCCCATCCTTTCCCCCTTTTAACCGGACTCTTATTTAACGGAACCTCTCGGGCATTACTTTTCATGACCTTTAAATGGCGTCATTGATTTTTCCCCATGCCCGTAGGGGCGATTCATGAATCGCCCTTACAACCATGAATTAAGCTGTTTGGTGAAAAACCGGAGAAATTCTCATAGGTTCAGGCAAATTTCCACGGCCAGGCGGGCCGCCTTCTTGGAAGCCATCCAGAAGAGCGGGTTTAAAAACCCCGTTTTCCAATTGAGGGAGGCCAGTTCATCGGAGACCACCATGAAGCCTCCCAGCCGGATGCCTCGATAGGCGGCGACGGTGAAAAGGGCGGACATCTCCATTTCCACGGCAAGGAGGCCCATTCCCGAGTATTTTCTCGTCTTCCCCCTTGTCTCCCGGAAAAGAGCGTCTGTACTCCAAACCTTCCCTGCTGCGGTCTTGAATTTTTTCTCTCGACTCTTGGCCAGACAAAGCCGCGTGATCTTTTCATCGGCTTCGGCCGTCCTCCCTGCGGGCAGCGGATAATGGGCCGAAGTTCCTTCTTCGCTCAACGCTTCCGTGGGAACGACCAGGCTTCCCGTTCCAAGGCCCTCCTGAAGGGACCCGCAGCAGCCAAAGGATAAAACCTTTTTGGCCCCCATGGCGATCAATCGCTCCAGCACGAGGGCTGCTTGCGGCGCCCCCAGGGGAGTTCCGAAAACCGAAACTTTTCGCCCATCTATGGAGGTCGAACAGCAGGTCATGGAAGGAAAACGGACCCGCTTCAGGGCGGACTTTTTCACCTTCAAGTCCTTCCGCAGGAATTCAAAGTAAGGGTCAAAGAGATTCAGGATGATGGGATGATCGATTTCCGGGTCCCCGGGGATCCTCCGGGGCTCGATCAATGCACTGTCGTCGTCCATGTCTTCTCCTGCTTTTTTAAATGCCTCAAGCGAAGCGGTCCTCGAGTCACGCCGGCGGCGTGACGGTCCTCGAGCCCGCTCCAGCGGGCGCTCCCTTGAGGTGCCATCTGGGCCCTTCCGGCGTATCTTCCACTACGATTCCTTCCTGCAATAGCTTATCCCGGACCAGGTCCGCCAGCTCCCACAGCCCGGCGGACCGGAGTTTTCCCCTGACTTCCATAAGAATGGCCATCAGGGGGGCAAGGATGGAAGGAATATCCTTGGGGAGCTCATCGAAACGCAAGCCCAGTTGAACGATCATCCCCCGGAGGGTCTCCCGGGCCTGGGAAATTCTTTCTTCATCCTCAAATTCCCGGCAGGACTTCCAGATCCATTTATCCAGAGTCACCAGGGTATTGATCAATGCGTCCGCCCGGTTCTCCTGAAGATCTCGCCCGAACGACTCCTGGAGAGACTTTACCCGTTCCAGAAAAGGCTGCGTTACCGGGTCAGTCGTTTGGATCTTCAAGGAAACAGGCGGTTCTTCCTGAATGCGGAGCCGCGCCATTCTCTTCAATTCGGCCAAGGGGACAGCGTCGCCATCTTTAAGAACCGTCTGCCCTCCCCCCTGGCGCAAGGTAACCTCCCCTACCCCCCGGATCAAAACCTGTCCCGCCGAAAAGTCGAGAATACAGGCCGTATGCTCGTCGATCCCCAGGATCGGGGTTCCGGAGGGGAGCATCCTTTCCAGCTGGATCAGGCGCGATTCTCCCATATAGCAGAAGCGGGTGTCGTGCGTTCCCCCTTCGGCGTTGTTCCAATGGGGAATGACCACGAACGGAAGGCCGAAGGGGCCGAGCAAATTCAGGCCCTCCACCCAATGGACGTCTTCCCCTGCTTTGTAGATTTCGTACACGGGGAGGGTAAAGGTACCCAGGGTCAGGGCCGCGGCGCTGGCGGCCACAAAAATTCCTCCCTCCTGAATTCTTTCCCGAATAATCTGGGGTAGGGGAGTTCCCGCCCAGTTTTTCAGAGCATACGTGGGGCTGCCCGGTCCGACAAAAAGATAATCGGCATCCCGTAGGGAACGATAGGCTTTCTCGGCCTCATAGGCGGATAGGTTCTTCGCCGACTTGAAAGAAACGGGCAGCAGAGGTTGATTCAGGCGCTTCTGGAAGTACTCGCGGGCCTTTTCGAAGAGGTCATCGGCATTCGTCTGGAAACCGGCAGGAGTATCGATGAAAACAGCCTTGGCGGGAGACTTCAGCCTTTCCAGGAGGTACCGATGGACGCGGACCATCGAATCGGTTGTTTCTCCCGAACCCCGGATGGCCACGATGCCGCGGGGGGTGGTCATGCCCTTGAACCTCCATGATCCAATTTATCGGCCCCTACGGGTAAAAGCAAGGAGGAATTCAAGTTTGCCCACTTCACTTTTAAGATCCCTTTTCTTGTGGCCCGGGGGCAAGGCCGTGGTTTGAAGGCAGGATCGGCGGGTGGCGAAGATCCGATGAAAGATCGCCTTCCCTCCGCAGAGAGAGGCGAGAGAGGCAGGGCCGCCTGCGCACCCCAGGGCCGATTCCGCCCGGACCGATGAAAAAATCCGTGGCCTCATCATGCCGAGAACCACAGCCTTGCCCCCGGGCCGGGCAAGGCCTGCAAACTATGGATATTGTACTGACTTCTGGAAAGTGAAGGGGACAAGGGAATTCAAGGGAAAGTGGGTTTGGATTTATGAGACCCGTGAATCTTTTTCTGCCGGGCCAATAGGGGAAGGGGGAAAGGGGGCATACCCCGGGAGGGCTCCCCTCGGCTCACAGCCGGGTCAACGTCCCAAAATGATTGCCATAACGATGACCATCCCCACTCCGAGCGCTACCCAGAGCAAAGGATGAAGACGGGAGGAAAATCCCTTCGGTTCGGCAGGGGTTTTGTACAACTCCTTGAAGACCTCGCTTTTTGCTTTATCATCCATCAAGTGCAGATTCGGGAGAACCAGCTCTTCCAGGAATTTTTTCTGATTCGGGGTCTTTGCCTTTTCAGCCAGGGCTGAAAAGGCATAAATCTGCTTGGTCACCGTTATTTGGCTGTCTTTAGGCGGGTTCTTTTCGATCTCCGTGACGATGGCCCGGTATTCCGCCGGCACCTCATCGATGTTCTGGTATTCCACTCCATTGACATGGTAGGTAGTCTTTCCGAACCGGGAAGAAAGGGATTTCGCCATAAGAGGTCTCTCCTTCCTGATGAGAATGGATCCCCCGCTGGGGCAGGAGCCGTTTGGGGATCCTCCAGCCCGCCGGGGCCCTTCACCGAGTGTACCCATATGAGTTTTATCGACAGGATGAACGAAGAATTGAAAGGGGGAATGGCCCGGCTCTGGCATGGCGGCAATTGAAATATGGAAAAGATTCTATACATGCTTTTACAGGATTGGAGTTTCATCCCTCCCTCCTTTTTAAAATTTATAATAATATCAAGAAGATATTAAATCCGCGGGCTGGCCTTGAAGCGGCACGCATTTCGCTATGAATATCCAGCAGAAGGAAAGCAATGTTTGGTTAATCGGGGGCCAATTCCCTGCCTTTCATCGCGTTCGAAGCCGCAACCCACCGGTTCGGAGAAGGAAAGAGAAAAAAGATGGTAACCAAGGAAATCCTCTTGGTACATAAAGACGGGGCGCATCGCCAGGTGGAGCAAAAAACCAACGGATCCTTGTGGCTGGGCGGGGATAAGATTTTTTCTTCCGAAGCCGAAGCCGGCCAGAAAGGTTGGAAGGTGGATGCCGTAAAGGTCATCCTGATGCCTGCCAGCCCGCGGGAGGATCCGGAGATCATCGGGCCCCAGGAACGGGTCGCGAGATGAGACGGCGGGATTCACTCAGTGAAGGGAAAATCGTTCCATGGGGCCGATGAAAGAAAAATTCATTCCTAGCTCGGAGAAAAAGCTGGGCCAGATCCTGGTGGAGAGGAATATTATCTCACCCCTCCGCCTTCAGGCGGCCCTGGACCGGCAGAAAAAGCAGAACGGCAAAGCCAAATATCTCGGGGAGATCCTGCTGGAAATGGGGATCCCCCAGGGAAAGATCAATGAGGCCCTGGATGCCTACGGAAAAAGAAAGCCCCTGGGGGAAATCCTGGTAGATTTGAGGATGCTGACGCCCGATCAATTGCGGAAGGCCTTGGAGAAACAAGGTCAGCTGGCCAAGATGGGTATCCGCAGGCCCCTGGGGAAATTGCTCGTCGAAA
>JAPLIW010000362.1 GCA_026388915.1 Deltaproteobacteria bacterium | reverse complement strand
TACCGGTCCACCTCATCCATTAACTTGAATATCGCCCCACAACTCTCACACTTCTCATCCCCACACCCATGCTGCATCGCCTTCAACGCACTCCCCCGCACAATCGGTATCTCCTCCCCAGGATACTCATACTTGCTCAATAACTCCCGCAACTCCAACTCCACCAACTCGATCAACTCCGGATCATCCACCATGTCCACCTTGTTCAAAAATACCACCACACTCGGCACCCCCACCTGCCTCGCCAACAATATATGCTCCCGCGTCTGCGGCATCGGCCCATCATCCGCCCCCACCACCAATATCGCCCCGTCCATCTGCGCCGCACCGGTAATCATATTCTTGATGTAATCCGCATGCCCCGGACAATCCACCGTCGCAATCGTGATCCCCCGCTCCTTCTCCTCCGGCGCCTTGTCTATCTGATCAAACGATATGTACTCCGCCAGCCCCTTCTGCGCTAAACACTTCGTGATCGCACTCGTCAACGTCGTCTTCCCATGATCAATATGCCCTATCGTCCCCACATTCACATGCGGCTTCGTCCGCTCAAACCTCTTCTTCGACATAAATCCTCCTTCGCTTGGTCATCCCGGGCGGCGGCGGCCCGCGCCTTCGCCGCGGCGGGCCTCCTGGATGGCCGTTTCGGCAATCGCCGCGGGCACGCGCTCATAATGGGAAAACTGCATGGTGTACGTGGCCCGGCCCTGGCTGCTCGAGCGCAGCTGGGTGGCATACCCGAACATCTCCGCCAGAGGAACCCGGGCTTCCAGAATCCGTAAGGCGTCCCGCGCTTCCAGGTTGAGAATCTTCCCCCTCCGGGAAGAGAGGTCTCCGGTCACTTCCCCGACGAAGGACTCGGGGACCACCACCTCCACGGCCATGACCGGCTCCAGGAGAATGGGATGGGCCCGTCGGGCCCCTTCCTTGAACCCCATGGAACCGGCAATCTTGAAGGCCATTTCCGAGGAATCCACCTCGTGGAAGGATCCGTCGAGGAGCGTCACCTTCACGTCCACCACCGGATACCCCGCCAGGATCCCGTTCCCGGCAGCCTCTTTGACCCCCTTTTCCACGGCCGGAATATACTCCCGGGGGATGGTTCCCCCTTTGATGGCATCGACAAACTGAAACTTTTCTCCCGCGGGCAGGGGCTGCACTTCCAGGAGGACGTGACCGTACTGCCCCCGTCCGCCCGATTGGCGGATAAACTTTCCTTCGGCCCGCGCCGTCAGGGTAAGGGTCTCCCGGTAGGCCACCATGGGCTTGCCCACGTTGACCTGGACCCCGAACTCTCTCGTCAGCCGGTCCACGAGAACCTCGAGGTGAAGCTCCCCCATGCCGGAAATGATCCGCTCGCCGGTTTCCGCATCCATGTGCATCCGGAAAGAGGGGTCCTCCATGGAAAGCTTGTGCAGGCTCAGGTCCAGCTTTTCCTGGTCGGCTTGGGCCTTGGGTTCGATGGCCATGGAGATCACCGGCTCCGGAAACTCCAAGGCTTCCAGTACCAGGGGATGATCCTCGGCGCACAGGGTGTGGCCGGTCATGGTATCCTTCAGGCCAACGACCGCGATGATGTCCCCGGCGCTGGCCTCTTTGATCTCTTCCCGCTTGTTGGCGTGCATCTTGACCAGCCGTCCGATCCGCTCCCGTTTGCCCTTGTTGGAGTTGAAAACGGACGCCCCGGAGGAAACAGATCCGGAATAGATCCGCAGAAAAGTCAACTGTCCCACGTAGGGATCCGACATGATCTTGAACGCCAGGGCCGACAGAGGGGTCCCGTTCAGGGGCGTGCGCATTTCCTCCAGGCCGGTATCCGGATTCTGTCCTCGAATCGGGGGAACGTCCAGGGGTGAGGGAAGATAATCCACCACCGCATCCAGGAGGGGCTGGATCCCCTTGTTCTTGAAGGCCGACCCGCAGACGACCGGCACCAGCCGGGCGGCGATCGTCTCCCGCCGGATCAGGGCCTGAATCTCTTCCCCGGAGAGAGCCTCCCCGGCCAGATATTTTTCCATAAAGGCGTCGTCGGCCTCGGCCAGGGCCTCCAGTATTTTTTCGCGGTAGATCTCGGCCTGGGGCTTTAGTCCCTCAGGAACCGCCTCTTCATGGAACTCCGAGCCCATCGTCTCCTCGTCATAAATAACGGCCTTCTGTCGGACCAGGTCGATCACTCCCCGAAACTGGTCTTCCTGCCCGACGGGAAGCTGGAGGACCAGGGGGCGGGCGCTCAGCCTTTCCCGGATCATCCGGATCACCCGCGGATAGTCGGCCCCGACGCGGTCCATCTTGTTCACAAAGGCGATGCGGGGAATGTGGTACTTGTCCGCCTGCCTCCAGACGGTCTCGCTCTGCGGTTCCACCCCCCCCACCGCGCAGAACACGGCCACCGCCCCATCCAGAACCCTCAGGCTCCGCTCCACCTCGATGGTGAAATCCACGTGGCCCGGGGTATCGATGAGGTTGATGCGGTGGCCTTTCCAGGTGCAGGTGGTGGCAGCGGAGGTGATGGTAATCCCCCGCTCCTGCTCCTGTTCCATCCAGTCCATCACCGCGGTACCGTCATGGACCTCGCCCATTTTGTAGGAGACCCCCGTGTAGAAGAGGACCCGCTCCGTGGTGGTGGTTTTGCCGGCATCGATGTGGGCCATGATGCCGATGTTTCGAGTTTTTTCCAGCTGCCCGCGATCGACCAAAGGATTCCTTCCTTGTAAAAAAAAGAAAAACATCCCCGCGCCCTGGAACCCCGCTTGCCAACGGAACCCCTGGCTCGGATTCTTCAAACGCTCCGGGTGGTGGTTATTTTACCAGCGATAATGGGCGAAAGCCTTGTTGGCTTCGGCCATTTTATGAACGTCCTCGCGCTTCTTGATGGCCCCTCCCCGGTTGTTGGCCGCGTCAATCAGCTCCCCCGCGAGCTTCTCCTCCATGCTCTTCTCGGACCGCTCGCCGGAGTAGGCGATCAGCCATCGGATGGCCAAAGCCGTTCGTCTTTCGGGACGAACTTCGGTGGGAACCTGATAGGTCGCGCCCCCGACTCGCCGGGATTTCACTTCGATAATGGGTTTTACGTTATTGACCGATTTTTCGAAGAGCTTCAGGGGATCTTCCTGGGTGCGCTGCTGAATGAGGTCCATGGCCCCGTAAAAGATGCCCTCGGCCACGCTCTTCTTTCCCCGTTCCATAACATTATTGACGAACCGGGCAACCAAAGCGTTCTTGTACTTTGGGTCCGGCAGAATCTCGCGCTTGGTGATTTCTCGTCTTCTGGGCATGGATTCCTCACTTCGGCTTCTTGGCTCCGTACTTGGAGCGGCTCTTCTTGCGGTTCTGCACGCCGGCGGAATCCAACGTCCCCCGGATGACGTGATACCGCACCCCCGGAAGGTCTTTCACCCGCCCCCCGCGGATCAAAACCACGGAATGCTCCTGAAGGTTGTGCCCCACCCCCGGAATGTAGCTCGTGATCTCGTAGCCGTTGGTCAGGCGAACGCGGGCCACTTTGCGCAGAGCCGAGTTGGGCTTCTTGGGGGTGGACGTGTACACCCGGATGCAGACCCCCCGGCGCTGCGGGCATCGGGTCAGGGCCGGCGCGGCGGTCCTCGATTTTATTTTTTCACGCCCGAATCGAACCAGCTGATTGATGGTGGGCATCGAACCTCCAGAAATAAAAACCTAATAAAATCTCTTTATTTTACCAATTATATTTTTATTGTCAATATTCAATTTTGATGGAATCGTAAAAAGTCGAAATTCCATAAAATTCGTCATTCCGGCGAAAGCCGGAATCCAGGGTTCCCGGTGAAAACCGGGATCCAGTCTATGAGATGGTTCCCGACTTTCGTCGGGACGACGTCTGGACCCCGGCTTTCGCCGGG